>JAAYKM010000142.1 GCA_012522415.1 Deltaproteobacteria bacterium
AACCTGATTAAGCAATGCAGCGACCCAAAAAGGTCTGTCTGTTGATAGAAGATTGGTTTTAAGATCGTACCCATACATCGTTCTCTTAACCTTTTTAACGTTGGAAAGAGCATCCATCTATGTGACGCCTTGACTTTTTTTAACATAGAAGAATGACCACAGACGTTTGGCTTCCTACGGTATCAGCGCTTATTCCGGATGGCGCCGTGGAAAAACTTGATGGAGTAGTCAACGCCGGAATAGAGGGTGAGTGTCAGCGCCATGTAAAGAACGACAAGGCCCACAAGATGGGCATTGATGCCGAAGAGGGGGTAATGGATCATCAGGGCCGTGACGGCGCAAATCTGGCACAGAGTCTTCTGCTTTCCCAGGTTGCTGGCGTCGATGATGACCCCTTCCGACGAGGCGATGCTCCGCATGCCGTCCACTATAAAATCCCGGATGATGATGATGGCGACGACCCAGGCGGGAATCCGCTTGACCGGAATCATGAGGATCATGGCCGTGTTGACGATGATCTTATCCGCCACGGGATCGAGGAACTTGCCCATGGTCGTCACGATCTTGTACTTCCGGGCCACGTAGCCGTCCAGTAGATCGATGAAGGCGGCGCAGACGAAGATCACGGCGATGACCAGGCTCCAGGTTTCTCCCGGCGAAGTCAGGAGGAAAAAAAGCACGGGAATGACGCCGATACGCAGAAGGGTGATGGCGTTCGGCAGATTGATGATATCCCGGGCCTCCGATTCCAGGGGCATGCGGTCAAAGGTTCTTTTCAGATAATCGATCATCGCCAACACCGGGACATCATTTTTTCGGAACCTTCTTCCAGTCTTCCAGGAAAAGGGTGACCCCCTTGTCCGTCAGGGGGTGTTGCGCCAACTGGTTGATCACCTTGAAGGGGATGGTCGCGATGTCGGCGCCCATCATGGCGGCATCCAGGACATGGCGGGGGTGACGAATGCTGGCGACGATCACCTCCGTGTCGATTTCGTAGTTGTCGAAAATCTGGATGGTCTGGTCGCAGATCTCCATGCCGTCGTGGGCGATGTCGTCGAGCCTGCCCACAAAGGGGCTCACGTAGGCCGCGCCGGCCTTGGCCGCCATGAGGGCCTGGAGAGGGGAAAAGATGAGGGTCTGGTTCACAGGAATCCCCTCGTCCGCGAGGGCCCTCGTCGCCTTCAGGCCTTCCGTCGTCATGGGGATCTTGATCACGACCTGTTTGCCCAGTTTCGCCAGTTTTTTCGCCTCCGTTACCATCCCCTTTGCCTCGAGGCTGACCACTTCCAGGCTGACCGGGCCGGGGACGACCTTCAGTATGTCCTTGACCACGTCGTCGAACTTCCTGTTTTCCCTGGCGATCAGGGAAGGATTGGTGGTCACGCCGTCAACCATCCCCAGGCTGATTCCCTCTTTGATTTCCTTAATGTCCGCCGTATCGATGAAAAATTTCATGTTCCCTCCGATTTCATTTTTTCCCTGTACATCTCGTAACATTTCCTGCTGCAAAAGTGAACGGGTGTCCCGTCCTTCAGGAAGATCTTCTTGTACACGTTATCCAGGGGGATATAGGTGCGACAGACCGGGTCCTCGACCAGGTCCACCCCCTTCACCTCCTTTTTCCGCAGCACCTTCAGATCCGGCTTGACCGACGGGGCCGCCATAAAACGGTAAATGCGGTAAACGATATAAAAACACAACGCGATAGCCAGCAGCCTGAGTAAAGCCATGACATACCTCTGATTAAAAGATCACGCAACACCCGCCCCATACCTTCATTCGAAGTGGACGGGCTCCCCGAACCATTGGACGGCTGCCGTATCGGTACAGCGCTCCAGGAGACCCCGGACGGACACCCCGAAAGCCGGGTGGATCACCCAGGAGGCGATATCGTTCAGCGGAACGAGGACGAACCGGCGCCGGTGGAGTTCCGGGTGGGGAATGACGAGCCACTTTTCGTCGCCCATGACGTCCTGGTTGTAAAACAGGATGTCGAGATCGATGACCCGGGGACCGTCCTTCACCGTCCTCACCCGTCCCATGTCCGTCTCGACGGCCTGGAGGGCGTCCAGGAGATCGTGGGGGGACAGGGTCGTCCTGACTTCCACAACGGCGTTGACGAACCAGTCCTGCTCCCTGTAGCCGACCGGTTCCGTCCGGTAGAAGGGCGAGCATTGGACCGGCCGGATCGACTCATGACGGGAGAGGCGGCCGATGGCTTCCAGGCAGTTCCCGTGAGGGGACTCCACATTGGAACCCAGACCGAGATGCGCGATGATGCCCCGTCCACCCATAATCGATTCGCCTTCAATGGGCCGGACACCCGGCCCGTTCATCCCCCGTTTATCCCTGGCTGAGGCCCCACGTCTTGAGCCCCAGGACGTCCTCCATATCGTACAGGCCGTTTTCCTGGTCCACGAGCCACCTGGCCGCCCGGATCGCGCCCCGGGCGAAGTTGTCCCGGTTGTGGGCGCGATGGATGAATTCGAGGCGTTCCCCGAAAGCGCCGAACATGACCATGTGGTCTCCCGCGATGTCACCGGCCCGAACCGTCTGGATGCCGATTTCCTTCCGTGTCCTTTCGCCGATGAGACCCTTGCGCAGGTAAACGCCGTGCTCCTCCAGGTCCCGCCCCAGGGACTCGGCGATAATCCGGGCCATTTTCATGGCCGTGCCGCTGGGGGCGTCCTTCTTCAGGCGGTGATGGGCCTCGACGATTTCCACGTCGTATTCATCCCCCAGAATTTCGGCGACCCAGCCGAGGACCTTGAACATGACGTTCACGCCGACGCTCATATTCGGCGACAGGACGCATTTGGTGCTTTTCGACAGCTCCTTGATCCGGTCCGTTTCCACGGTGGAAAGACCCGTGCTGCCGATCACGATCCCCTTGCCCCGGGCGGCGACGATTTCCAGATGCCTCACCGAGGCTTCGCGATTGGTGAAGTCGATCACCACGTCGCCCTTGTCGATGCATGCCTCCAGGTCCCCCTCGACGATGAGACGGATCTTGCCCGACGGCAGACCCGCCCCGACATCGGTTCCGACCAGGGGATGGTCCCGCTGTTCCACGGCGCCGACGATCTCGACACCCTCCGTCTCCGCGGCGAGAGAGAAGATCCGCTTTCCCATCCTCCCCCCGACACCCGTCACAATCACCTTGACCATTTCGCGCTCCTTTTGTTCTAGCCGATCAGGCCGTAGCCGGCCACGACCTCCTTCAGTTTATCATAATTTCCCTGGGCCATCCTGCACAGGGGAAGGCGCAGTTCGTACTCGATGAGGCCCATCATGGAGAGGGCCGCCTTGACCGGCCCGGGGTTCGTTTCGATGAACAGGGTATCGATGAGGGGAATCATCTTGTGGTGGAGCCGCCGGGCCCCGGTGAGATCCCCCGCTTCAAAGGCGGCGACCATGCCCGCCATATCCGCCGGGGCGACATTGGACAGGACGGATATGACGCCCTTTCCGCCCAGGGCCAGGAGGGGCAGCGTGAAGGCGTCGTCTCCCGAGAGAACGTCGAACTCCGGGTCGCACAGGCCGATGATATCGCTCATCTGCTTGATGGAACCGGCCGCTTCCTTGACGCCCACGATGTTGGGCATTTCAGCGAGACGGGCCAGGGTCTCGGGCGTCATGTTTATTCCCGTTCTGCCGGGGATGTTATAGACGATGATCGGGATCGGCGCCGCTTCCGCGATGGCCTTGTAGTGCAAGTAAAGCCCTTCCTGGGTCGGCTTGTTGTAGTAGGGGCAGACAACCAGGGCCCCGTCTGCGCCGGCCTCGTGGGCGTGCCTCGTCAGGCGCAGGGCCTCCTCCGTGCTGTTGGAGCCCGTTCCGGCGATGACGGGAACGCGTTTTTTCACCGCGTCGATGGTGATTTCGATCACCCGGTCGTGTTCCTCGTGGCTCAGCGTGGCGGATTCGCCCGTCGTCCCGCAGGGGACAATACCCGACGTCCCGTTGGCGATCTGGAACTCAATCAGTTTTCTCAGCGCCTCCTCGTCGATCCCGCCGTTTTTGAACGGCGTGACGATGGCGACGATCGCTCCCTTGAACATAAAGCCTCCTTAACCTTCGTATTCGGGTATCACCTCACCGCGGACCAGGTCCTCGTAGGTTTCCCGTTTCCGGACGACATGAAACCGGTCGCCCCGAGCAAGCACTTCCGCCGCCCGTGGGCGGGAGTTGTAATTCGATGACATGACGAAGCCGTACGCACCGGCGCTCATGACGGCGATCAGTTCCCCCGGTTCCACATCCGGCATGGTCCGGTCCCGGGCGAAGTAATCGCCGGACTCGCAGATGGGCCCGACGACGTCGGCCGTGATTTCGTTTTTCCCCCCCTGTCGGACGGGTTGTATCCCGTGATAGGAATCGTACAGGCTGGGACGGATGAGATCGTTCATGGCGGCGTCCACAATGACGAAGTCCTTTTCATCCGATTTTTTCCGGTAGAGCACGCGGGTGATCAGGGCGCCCGCGTTGCCCGTCAGGATCCGGCCCGGTTCGAAAATGAATGTGCAGGACATGTCCCGTGCCATTTCCAGAAGGGCCCGCGCGTACTCCGTGGGATGGGGGGGCGTTTCGTCCAGGTAGGTAATGCCGAGTCCCCCGCCCAGGTCCAGGTAGCGGATCTCGAACCCCTCCTCCCGCAGTTGCGCAAGCAGCCCCTTCAGCCGCCCCAGGGCATCCGTGAAGGGGGAGGTCTCCGTTATCTGTGAGCCGATGTGACAACTGACCCCGATCACCTCGATGTTCGGGAGGGACAGGGCCCGCCGGTACTCGGCCGGGGCGTCCCCGATGCTGATGCCGAACTTGTTTTCCTTCAGCCCCGTTGAGATGTGGGGGTGGGTCCCGGCGTCCACGTCGGGGGTGATCGCAGGGCGACGCCCGCCCTCTTCCCCATGCGGACGGCGCAGGCGCTGATCGCTTCCAGTTCTTGGGACGATTCGACGTTGAACATGAGGATTCCCGCGTCCAGGGCGAAGGCGATCTCATCGGCCGTTTTGCCCACTCCGGAATAGACGACTTTTCCGGGATCCACACCCGCCTTCAGGGCCCGGTAAAGCTCCCCCCCCGAGACGATATCGACGCCCCCGCCTTCCTCCACAAAGAGGCGGAGAATCGCCAGGTTGGAATTCGATTTCACGGCGAAGCAGGTCAGGTGGGGCAAATCCCCGAAGGCCCCGTCGAAAACCCGGAAATGGCGTGTGAGCGTTTTGTGACTGTAAAGATAAAAGGGGGTTCCCACGGCCTCGGCGATCTGCCGGACGGGGACGTCTTCACAGAAAAGCTCATTGTTCTCGTACCGAAAATCCTTCATGGGCAGCCATCCATTGTGTAGGTAAATTCGATTTCCACCTCGCCGGAGGTTTCACTGCACCCTCCCCTGTCCGTGCAGACGACGATGGCATACCTGTACACGAAGTTCTGCCGCACGGTCCGGTCGATGTAAACGAAACTCCCGTCGTATTCCCGGAGGTAGGCCAGCTTGGCCCGGTCCAGTTCCGCGACGACCCGCCCCTCACCGGGGCAGTCCTCGCAGCCGTCTCCCGACACATCGGATCGATAGATTCTGACCAGATCGGGAAGTGTTTTGTAAGCGTTCAAGTCCCACATCAGTATCACACCGCATTCGGACTGGTCCAGGGACAGGGGTACTGTGATCTTGGAGGGAGCCCGCGGCGCTTTTTTCGGAGGCCGTGTCAGCTTCACCGGAGGCGGCGGCGCCTTCGGCGGGGGTGGTGCTACCTTTGCCGGGCGTGGTGCCTCTGGTGTGGGCGGAGTCACCTTCTCCCCTGGTGGCAGCGCCTCATCCACTGTGGGTGGTGTCGCCTTCTCGGTTGGTAACGGCTCAGCCAACGCGGGCGGCGTGATCATTTCCGTCGGCGGTGCCTCATCCATCGTGGCCCTCGGAACCTCAGTTGGAACCGGCGGGGATTCCAACGCCGGTGGCGTTACCTCTGCCACTGGTGGCAACTCCTCCGGTGCGGGTGGAGTCACCTTCTCCCCTGGTGGCAGCGCCTCATCCACTGTGGACGGTGTCGCCTTTTCGGGTGGTAACGGCTCAGCCAACGCGGGCGGCGTGATTATTTCCGGCGGCGGTGCCTCATCCATCGTGGCCCTCGGAACCTCAGTTGGAACCGGCGGGGCCTTCACCGGGGCCGGCGTGGTCTCCGACAGAGCCAGCGGGGGCTCTTTTTCCATCCTCGCCGCCTTCCCCGGCCTGGGATCGCCTATCTTGCCGCAAGAAACCAGGAGGACCATCAGGATAAAAAGCGTCGTCAAGAGGGCTCCCGCGGGGATTCGTCTTCTCATATCTCCTCGATTTCGGAAAGTTTTTTCAATATGTTCCTCTCCGCCGTCCCCCCCGCGCTTTCCCGGGCGTTGACGGAGCTCTCCACGGAAATCGCCTGGAAAATGTCCTCGTCAAAGGCCGGATGAAAACGTCGGTACTCCTCCAGGGTGATTTCGGACAGGGTCCGTTTCGCGCCGATACAGTACGCGACCAAACGGCCGATGATGCCGTGGGCTTCGCGGAAAGGCACGCCGCGCCGGACCAGGTATTCGGCGGCATCGGTGGCCGTGGAGTAACCGAGGCCCGCTTCCGCTTTCATCCGGTCCCGGTTGAAGGTCACCCCTTCGAGCATGCCGGCCAGGATGTCCAGGGAGGCCTTGACCGTGTCGATGGCATCGAAAAGCGGTTCCTTGTCCTCCTGGAGGTCACGGTTGTAGGTCATGGGGAGTCCCTTGAGAATGGTCAGGATCGTTGTCAGGGCGCCGTAGACCCGGCCCGTCTTCCCCCGGATCAACTCCGCTACGTCGGGATTCTTTTTCTGGGGCATGATGCTGCTTCCCGTCGTGAAGGCGTCCGAGATTTCAAGGTAGCGGAACTCGTCGGTGGACCAGAGAATCATGTCCTCGCACAGACGGCTCATGTGCATCATGATCAGGGCCAGGACGAATATGATTTCCGCCACGTAATCCCGGTCGGAAACCGTGTCCATGCTGTTGGCCGTAACTTGGGGAAACCGCAGGAGCCTGGCGACAAAGGAGCGGTCGATGGGCAGGGACGTGCCGGCCAGGGCCGCCGCCCCCAGGGGCATCCGGTTGACCCGGTGCAGGCAGTCGTTGAGGCGGTCCGCGTCCCGGTGAAACATTTCCCAGTAGGCCAGAAAGTAATGGCCCAGGAGAACGGGCTGAGCCTTCTGAAGATGCGTGTAACTGGGAACGATGGTGCTCTTCTCCGCCCTGGCGAGACCGGCCAGCGTGTTTTTGAGCCTTTCCAGGGCGGCGCCGATCTGGCGGATCTCTTCGCGGGCGTACATCCGGACGGACAGGGCCACCTGGTCGTTGCGGCTCCGGCCCGTGTGGAGTTTCCCGCCCACCTCGCCGATTTTTTCGATCAGGGCCTTTTCGACGGCCATGTGGATGTCTTCGTCCTCGTCGGAAAAGGTGAACCGTCCCTCCTCGATGTCCTTCAGGATCCCCTTCAAGCCCTTGACGATGGCCCCGCTTTCCTCCTGCGTGATGATGTCCTGGTGGGCAAGCATTTTCGCGTGGGCGATGCTGCCGTCGATGTCGTAACGGAACAGGCGCCGGTCGTAATGGAGGGACGCCGTGAACCTTTCAACCTGCTCGTTCGTGGCCTCCCTGAATCGGCCGCCCCATGGTTTCGTTTTTTTACTCATTTTCCGCCGCCTGATCGTTTTCCGGGTCCTTTATCCGGTGTCATCCCTTCTTGTGTCCCTTGAACGTGCCTCCATGTTTTTCTGAACGACCCTCCATGCCGCCGCGAACACCCCTTCATGTCACTTCGAACGAACGTGAGAAGTCTTGAACAAAACGCCGCCTCCTAAACCTCAGGGGTTAAGATTTCTCCCCGGCATCCGCCGGGTCGAAATGACATAGGAGGTGACGCCTCAAAATGACATATTTTTCATGTCACTTCGAAAGGTCCTCCATGCCGCCGAGAACGGCGCAACCTCTTGTCACTGCGAGAGCAACCCTTCACGTCCCCTTGACGGCCCTTGCATATTGCTCTGAGCCGCCCTTCATCTTTCTCTGACCGACCCTTCATATTACTCGCGCGGTCCTTCATATTGCCTGACCGGTCCCTCATGTCACTGCGAACACCCCTTCATGTCACTTCCAACATTTTCCATGTCACTTCGAACGAACGTGAGAAGTCTTGAACGTAACGCCGCCTCCTAAACCTCAGGGGTTAAGATTTCTCCCCGGCATCCGCCGGGTCGAAATGACATGGGA
>JAAYKM010000143.1 GCA_012522415.1 Deltaproteobacteria bacterium
ACTTCATACCTTGCCGCAAGATCTTCTGTGTTCAACTCAGCTAAAATCTGGCCTTCGAGAAACGGATCGCCTTCAGCCACATAAATCGTCCGAATGATCCCGGGCGATTGAAAGGAAAGCTCCGCTTGATTTTTGCTTTTCACTGTGCCCATATAGTTCAGCGATTCGCGAATATCCCCGCTTTTCACCAGGTGCACTTCAACCGGGATGCCCAAAGAGTCGACGTTTTCCTGCTCAACGCCTGTAGCTTGTTCCCTGCCGGTGAATAAAAAAAACAGCACCAATAAAACGGCCATTGCTCCGACGAATTTGATCACGGTTTTTTTTCGCATAAAACGCTCCTCCAGAGAGAAATATGAATGAGACCTCACTCATATTTGCTCAAAAAAATATCCCTCACTTCATTAACCCTGTCCGCAGCAATCCGATCAATTCCTCCGTGCTGCGATTCAACAACTGAACATCTTTGGTTATCAAAAACTCGCTCATGACGGCTTCCAGAAAGCCGAAAATCACGATGGACAGGATCTTCGGGTCGCATTGCCTGAAGTAATCTTCCTCCATCCCTTCGATGAAAATTTCTGAAAAAATAGCAGACAGCTTCGTGTATTTTTCCAAGGGCATCAATTTGCTCCGGCTGGCGGTGCCCTTTTCAGCCAAAACGATTCTGATGATTTCGGGCTCCTTTTGGATCTCGGTAAAATGAAAATCCAACAGTTCCTTGATTTTTAACAGTGGATCCTTCTGACTGTCTTTGACTCTTTGATAGAATTCATATCTTTTCTGATACTCCACATCAAGGATATATTTTAGAATATCTTCTTTGTTCGAAAAGTAATTATAAATTGTGCCCACCGCGAATCCTGCTTCTTTGGCGATTTTGTCGGTAGTCGCCGAAAAAAAGCCTTCTTCGGCTATTATTTTTACTGCTGCCTTTCTGATCGATTCTTTTTTCGGCATGCGTTTCACCTCCTGAATGAGACCTCACTCACATCTTATGGCGCAACGAATCGCTTGTCAAGGCAATGTGAAAAATACTGGATGAACCAGCACGGATGGGTGTATGATATAGTCAGAGGATCCACAAAAATCCAACAAAACAGGCAACCTGTTCAAGCACGACAGAGGTGTTGAAATGAAAGGAATGCGAAGGCAAGTACTATCCGTTCTCGGCATACTTGTATTTTTGATTGCGGCAGGTTTATCAGGAAACAATGAGACTTTTGCGATCGGCCCGCCGGTCGTTCTGACGGTGCCGGCCGACATCACCGACGCAAACCAGCCTCACTATTCCTACAACGGACATTTAGCGACATTCAAAGCTGTCGTGCCCGGAGCGGGACTTACTGCTGACTATTACTACCGTTGGGATATCGACGGAGACGGCAATTGGGATCAGCTGGAAGGAAAGACCTATGCCAATGCAGCCGGCAAATGGTACAGAGCCAAAGGGAGCGATCTGTCCGGTCAACAGTATTTGCCGTCTATTTCGGAAGAAAGAAAACTGATCCACAGCGTCATCGAAGTCGCAGCCGGCATCAACACCAGCACAGGAGCACCCGTTGACAGTGGATTTGGAACCTATCCCATATTGCAATTCCGGGATCTGTCCTCCGCCCCCCCTTCGGGGCTCAGCGACACCCAGCGATCGATACTGAAAAACATTGCCATGGAAGATGCGATGTGGTACCTGCACCAGCAGTTTGTGCGGGTCGAAGCCGCGGGGTCCGGGGCGACCGGCTATCTCCCCGGCGCATCCAATGATGTAAAGGCAGCAAATACGGCTCTGTATGTTCTGGCCATGGCGGAGAACGGACATTATGCAGCATACCCGGCCGGATCGGACCTGTTTGAGACAAGTGCTCTGAACGAAAGAAATGATCATCTGTACAATACCGATCCTTATGCGGACGATCTTTGCAGGGCGGTCAACTATCTGCTGAACAATCTGGCCGAACTGCCGATCTTAAACGAGCTGGATCAGAGCGATGACGGAGTGGGCAGG
>JAAYKM010000144.1 GCA_012522415.1 Deltaproteobacteria bacterium
CATGGGGTGGAAGGAAAACTGGAAGTATAAAAGCACGGTAAACTGCTTTTCAAAGAACGATGAACAGGTGCTTCTCTTTGATCTCGGCTGCTGTGAATTCCATTTGCCGCCGGGCGAGCAGGGCGAGCGTCCGGTCAGAGCGCTTCCTTCCGATTGGCTGGCAGGCTTCGGCGAAGCCCTGCCGGAATACATGATGCTTTGCAGAAGGGCTTTGGCAAACGTATTGGACGATTGGAGCATCGGCGCATCCGCCACCGCCGTGCCAGGCTTTTCAAGCGGGGTGAAACCGCTCACCCGTAAGGAAGCGGAAAGACGCATCGCAGAAATGGGGGGTATGAATGGATAGCGCCGAACAATTGGGGCTTGATCTCATGACCGAAACCGGCAAAAAGAGCCGGGGCGGGTTAAGCGATTATAGCGAGCTGAAAAGGGAGAGCGTACAGCGGGTGCGCGGCGATTTTCTCTCTCCCATATTCAAGCCGAAGATTACCTTCGCCATTGACAGCGTCACCTTTAATATGTCCTGTGTCAACCTGTTCCCGGAGCATCAGCATATTGTCATCAATATCGATGAAGAAAACCAGCGCATTATTATCGAACCCTGCCAGGACTACAACCGGGATTCGCTCAAATTTGCAACCTTCAATCTAAAGCAGGAAAAGAATAATCCGCGCAAGTGCATGGCGAGGATATTTTGCAGCATGGTTTACGATATGATGGGCTGGAACCGCGCAGCCAAATACCGATGCATGGCAATCTATCAGGAGTTGGGCGGCAAACGCGTTATCGTGTTCAATCTGGACGAATGCCTGCAGGTTTTCACCGAAGTGATCGAATCGGCTGGTGGCAAGAAAAAACGCAATACCATAATCAATATGCCGGAAGATTGGAAAGGGCGGTTTGGCTACACGCTGGAGGAATTGGACACCAAGTATAAGGTGGATACCGCCAGCACCTTCATCACGATCGATCACAAGACCGGGGAGCGGCACAATGCCCAAATCAGCGCCAAGCTGCCTACCCCGGAAGAACTGATGCACCGCCCCTACGGAGGGATCAGGATGAATGTGGAGGATGGCGATGAAAACGAATAATCTATCAATTCGAGTTTGCATGAAAAGCAAGAGGATTTTTCTCCCACGCCGGATGATTGGACTGCTGGGAAACCCCACGCACCTCAGCTTCTGGTATGATGAGGAAAATGGGAATCTTCTGATCTCCGCCGCGTCAAAGGAGGATCTGGATGCGTATGAAATCCCGCCCTCTTATTGGGTAAGAACAAAAAACTCCTGTGCGATGGCGCGCATCGCATTTCTGAAAGCCCTGCAGTACCGCCTTGGGTGGAAGGATGATGGGCGGTATTCTTTCGAGGGAATCTTGACCCAATCGGGTGAAATCCCGGCTGCCGTATTTCGGATGACAGAAGAAATGACAACAGATCAATAGGAACAGAGGACGAAAGATTCCCTCTGTTCCTATCATACTGCGATTTTTTGTCGCTAACAAGCCGTAATCCTATCTCATGGCAACGCTTTTGTCGTAAATAGAACACCTCTCTTTCCAAAGGGTTGAATTCTCCGGTGAATTTCGTTGGGAAAAGAGCGAAAATCAGACTCGAATTCCTGAAAACCCTGATTCTATGCGGGTTTCCCCTTTGTCGTAATTATACCGTATGGGCATGCGGTTCCCTGAAAGAAGCCGATTGTATTTTACAGTCGACTTCTTTAATTTTGTATGATAAAATGTAAGCGGTGGGATTATCGGGTCGGATCATGAATGCGCGCCGGTACAAACGGACGAAAGACCGTCATAACAC
>JAAYKM010000145.1 GCA_012522415.1 Deltaproteobacteria bacterium
ATGTTCATTGGGAGAAAGCTGAATATCATATCGAATGCCGGTTTTAGCCTTTTTTCGTACCACGCTTGCCATGGGTGCTTCCTTTCTTTGTTATCTCATAGCCAAAATACTCAAGTAGTTTTTCCGCCGTTTCGCAGTAAAGAGACTGGTTTTTTTCCATAATTCGGTGAATCTGCCCCTGGTCAATACCTGTGTCCTTGGCGATTCGATACCGACTCTGCCCGCTCTTATTTATTTCATTCCGTATTGTCTTTAGAATATCCATATTTTACATTATCTCTATATCATTGCGCAATGTCAAGTAATTTTCAGTCTTTTTTATCCGGCAGTTTTCGCCTGTTCGATAAAATCATCCAGGTCCGCCGGGTCAAAGCGAATCAGACGCCCCATGCGAACCGACTTAATTTTTCCGTCCTTCTGTAAATTCCAGAGAGTCCGTTCACTGATAGCCAGGTATGAAGCCGCCTGTCTGCTTTTCATTAATCGACTTTTTGTATGTTCGCTCATTTTGAAGTTTTTCATCGTTGATCTCCATTTCTTTGCTGTCATAATTTAATTCTTTACAGATGTCGATACCGACAATACGCCCCGACTTAAAAACTCATTCCTATACACACCCCTATAAACCGTCCCGACCGTCCCTTTCGTCCAAACTTATGTGCAAAGGGATGTTTCTTCCTGCGAATCGCTGCAAATTGATGATTCCGGTTCAATTCCATACGCCTCAAAAACCGTCCCTAATTCCTGCTTTGAGGGACGGAAGACCCGCTTACCATTGGTTTTCTGACTCTTGATGTTGTAGCGACTCAAGATAGAACTGATACCCCGCGCACTGTATTTACTGAACAAAGCTGGCTCTTTTTCTTTAGCTTTTTCCAGCAGTTTGCCCGGTTCAATTCCATAAAAATCTGTATATATTTCTTCTCTGAGCAGTTGAAGCAGTATTTCATCCGTTTCCGGCATAATATCCTCATTATTTTCCATTGTTTTAATCGCATGTTCCTGGACAAGCTGAACCAATCCCGCAATCCCATCTTGTCCCTGTTCCAGCATATCCGCCAGCGCCAAAAGAGGCTGCCATATCTCATAATCCCGGCCATTGAAATCCTGACAGTCCGGTTTGTAACCGGAATACTTGATAATCTGCGCTGAATGGCTAAGGGCCATTGCATGAAGATCATCCCGTATTTTGGCGAATACATCAGCTTTTTCGGGGATGCGTCTGCGGTTTATCGGAGAATCCTTCGGGCTGCGAAGCATGACAATACGGATACAGCGTGAAGCCAAAGCGGGCGGCAGTCCGGCAATTCCGGCAATGGATTTGGGGGAATACACATCATAGGCATTGGTCTGGAAGCTGTCTTTGGTCTTTTCGAGCCGATGGGCGCGGGAGTGCTTTTTGTATCCGCTTAGAAGAATACTGCGTATCTCATTGGCTTCCGGTGTCCGTTCATTCAACCGTTCAGCCTCATCGAGAAGCAGTGTCCAGCCTTCCTCATGCAATGTCCTGAAAAGACAGGGAGCGGTCATATTCGCCGAGGGCAAGGGACGAAAGACGACCTGTGAAAGCACATCAAAGACCCTGCTTTTGCCGCTTCCCAACGGCCCGCCGATGGAAAGATATGGCACGGCATCCCAGATTGGATAGACATAGGTGAGCAATGTCCAAAGGGATAATGTGGCAATGGTTCCGAGCGTATCTTCATCCCGAAACTTCAAAAACCATGCGAATAGGTCACACAATTCAGTGAATATCTGGCTCATGTCCGGGCTGTATCCATCCAGCCATTGCTGGCGGCTTTGACGTGACCATAATGAGACGGTATTGGGCTTCGGCTGTCCGGGAATCCCATCAAACCAAAGCGTATGGCCATGATCATCGAGACAGTTCGTAACAGGCACGATTTGACGTTTCCCATCCTTCCACTGTAAATGCAACTGCCAATCACCTGTCAATTGGCCGTTTGGGTCGATACTGGTCACAGGGACTAACATACCGGATACAAGCGGAGTATGAAAAAGATGCGGCCTGACGATATTATCAATATCCAGTTCCTTCTTTGAATCATCCACCACTTTGTCAGTATCCTGCGGATCAGGAACCAGTTCAAGAATCTTTTGACGGAGCTGTTCGGCATCTATGGCCGGGTAAAGCTGGCAGGTTTTCCGTATAAAACTCTCCCGCTCTTTATTTTTGGCAATGTTCAATATATCACTGTGCAGCAGGGTTTCACTGTTTCGGATGTTAAGCTGCCCTTTACTGTCTCCGGCCTTATTCGGTGTAAAACAAACGTTAATGTCTGTATTCAGCGTCATTGTTCATTTCCGTTTCAAAGTTGTAGGGTCATTTTGATTTCAGGTGCATTGTCGATAGATTGACGGATATAGTCGGTGTTGTTTTCCTGCTGAATCCACTGACGAATGTCCTTTGCGGGTGGTGTAAACATCCGCAGGGATTTGCAGTAAAGAATCAGTGACTTCGCCAGTTTCTCCGCTCCCTGCCGTCCCACAAGGTCATCATCGACAATGATAATAACATCCCGATTACGGACAATTCCGGTAAGTATCTGGTCGCCGCTGTTACAGTTGGGTCGGCCAACGGCATCGTAGCCCAGGTCAAGTGAAGCGGCTGTATCGGTCGGGCCTTCACAAACCAGTAAAAACCCTTCCGATTTCAAACTCGCAGGGACAAAAAGACCGATTTGGCTGCCCTTTACCGTTCCCTTGTTGTCATTGATAAACCGTTTGCGGATTCCCGTAATACGTCCATTGGCATCCGACATCGGGAATGTATAAGCAAAACCGTTCCATCCGATTTGCAGACGTTCGAGGCTTTCCGGTGACACATGAAGTTGTCGGGCAATCGCCTTTAGCCGCATAGCAGTCAGATTATTCACATACTGACTGGCCTGATACGAAAAATCACGGTTCTTAACCACAATCCGACGGGAAAAGGTGCGTACCTTCCGGTAAGGACACGCCTTGTACACATGAAGCCAGCCAGCCTTTCCACATCGTTTCTTACTTCCATCTTCAATACGTGCGCAGATGGCCGATGAATCGTCTTCTGCCCGCAAACACCAGTCCGGCTTGCCGCATACCGGACAAGGCCGAGATTTGCTGACACGAAGCATTTTTTCCGCCTGACCCATATCAGAGTACCCCCTTAGCCGTTTTATTCGATTCTGCGGCAATATCCTGGCCGTTACGGGCAGTTTGCGGGGAATGCTGGTACGGCCGGACGGCAAATAACGGGCAGGCGGCATCCGGGCAGTTGCGAATCTCGTCTTTTTTCCAGTAAACACATTCGAGGCATTGGGCATTGACGGCAGCACGAAGACTTTGACCACTGACGGCCCGGTCATAAATACCCCGATAGGCGGACGGCATTCGGTTACGTCTGAGGGTTACAGCATCCGTTGGAGGATTTAACTTTACTGTCATGGTGTCGTTCCCTGTGCTCATGGTTGTTGTAATGGGGCTACCCCTTTGACAGAGGCAGCCCCTTATGTCGTTATCCCGGCTGTTTGGCTTTCATTTCATTCCATCGCTCTCTGTCCGGCGCTCCGGCATCCAGCCATGCAATGATTTCCTCTTTTCGCCAACGGATATTACCGCCGAGCCGGATGCACGCTGGCATCAAAGCATCCACCGTAAGCCGGTGTACCTGCCGGGTACTGACTTTCAAAAACGCGGCAACCTGTTTTGCTGTCCACAGCTTTTCTTCCATTTGGGTCGTTTTCATAACTGATTCTCCAAAAAATAAA
>JAAYKM010000146.1 GCA_012522415.1 Deltaproteobacteria bacterium
ACCCCTTCTCCGGATGGGTGGATAAACTGGTGGCCGGGCCGGGAGAAGCCTATCTCGCAGACCTTTTCGGGCTGGAGGACCACCGGCGGCGGATCAGCCCACCCGATTACGGAGGATTTGCCCTCAGCGATTATCTGGCCCCGGGCCGTATTCTCCCCTACAGCGCCTCCCGTGGCTGCTGGTGGCGGAATTGCGCCTTTTGTCCGGAAAAAGCGGAAAAAAACGCTTACCACCCCATATCCCCGGAGCAAGTCCAAGCGGATTTACGGATACTGATCGAGACGACCCGCCCCGTTCTGATCCATTTCCTGGATAACGCCCTGAGTCCGGCGCTCCTGCGCGCGCTGATCCGCCGTCCCCCCGGCATTCCCTGGTACGGATTTGCCCGCATCACGCCGGAGCTGAGCGATCCCGATTTCTGCCGGGCCCTCAGGGCTTCAGGTTGTGTCATGCTCAAAATGGGGCTCGAGTCGGGGGACCAGGGGGTGCTGGACAGCCTGGGCAAGGGGGTTGATCTGGCACAGGCCGCCCTCAGCCTTCAACAGCTCCGGAGGGCCGGTATCGGAACGTACGTCTATCTCCTGTTCGGTACGCCGGCGGAAACGATGGAGGCGGCGGAGCGAACCCTGATGTTTGTCTGCCGGCATGCGGAACAAATTCATTATCTCAACCTGGCGATCTTCAACCTCCCCGTATTCAGTCCCGAAGCGGCCGATCTGGAAACACAGCCTTTTTATGAGGGCGACCTTTCTCTTTATACAAACTTCTGCCACCCCCGGGGATGGACCCGACGGCGGATCCGTCGGTTCTTGGACAGATCCTTCAGGTGTCATCCCGTCATCGCCCCCATTCTCCGGCGCGATCCGGCTTGCTTTACATCCAGCCACGCTCCCCTGTTTCTCATATCGGATTGTCGCGGGATGTCATCCCGCCTCGCCGGGGACCTCCGGGGAAAAGGCGCGGAACGGGATTCCGGCTGAAACCTCCGATATAAACCGGTCTTTCAGGTTGCCCCGGGACCTCATGAATTAACCATACCAGGGGAGGATTCGGAGGGAAATCTCCTGCAGGCGTTTTTGCCTTTCAGAACCCGGCATACGAAAAGCTTTGAAGGGGCCAACGCATTTTCTTTCGAAGCCTCCCCGGTCTATGTGGAACAGGACAAACCTCTGGGAGCCGGTTCGGTGGAAAAGGGGCCGGACCTGAGAAGTTTTCTCCTCCGGGGTGAACACACGGGGGAGCGGTTACAGGCCAGGAGGGAATTCGGGGACGTTTCGGTGGATGAGACGCCGTTTACCGTCACGGACAGCATAAGTGCCCGAATCGGCTATATCCGGGAAAAATGGAACACCGACCTGAACGTCACGTACACCTATGCAAACGATCGGACCAGGGCGGATCTGGACACGTCCAGCGGATCATTCATCGGCATGGCGGCCGGGTGTGGGTGGAGGGCAAGGAAGGCGAGGGGGCATGCTTTCACTTCACCCTGCCGTGCGAGAAACACGTCGCAGTACCATTGTGACAGGCGAGAGGAATACTCACGCGGCAGGTTGTTGCTATCAAGATGGAGAATGAGAATACGAGAAAACCACAAGCACTTCGATTGTTCCTGCCGGCTCCTTATCCAACCTCCGTGCGCCCCGGGCTGTACCTCAGGAAGGCGCACGAAAGGTTGAATTAGAAAACTCCAATGCTTCGTTTAATAAATGTACGAATGAATGTCGAGATTAAAGGGGGCACCCGAACCCGGCTCCACCGTGATCACCGCTTTGCAGGGCAGGTTTTGAATACCTTTGTGCACCTCGACTTCCTGTCCCTTGTTTAGCGCTCCAACCGGAATAGTTACCACCGGCATATTTACCGTTGTGTCAGTCCAGCCCAGACAATCTCCCATGAGCTGGCCGGGTGGCGGAGCGGTATATCCACCTGTGCACTGACGATTGACATAGCTGCGCTTCACCGTTACCGTTCCGGAACTGACATCCGCGAGACTGTTATTCTTTACCTTCACAAACAGATTCGTCGAACTCGGATTTGCACCGATCGTCCGCGCGGAAATCACGGTCAACGCACCTTTCAGAACAGGAATCGGCCTTACTTTCGGAGTTGCCTTCGGAGTTGCCTTCGGAGTTGCCTTCTGCATTTCCACGGCTTTCGGAGTTGTCTTCTGCACGTCCACCGCAAACGCTATCCCTGCCGCCGCGAGACTGAACACTGCCACTACCAGAATCAATCCAACCCTTTTCATTGTAATTCCTCCTTCCCTTTCGATGTAATTAGTTGATAAGAACTTGCTTTCTGTGAACGGCAGTGTAAGAAACGGGGACTTGTATGTCAAGACAATCTTGACCGCAAGAGGTGGCTTGTTGCGCTGATGATCCCGTTGAAGGTATTTCGAACATTCGTTCTATTGAAAAATTTGCACACCTTTTGATCGGTTCATACGCCAAGAAGGCCAATTTAACCGGAAATCAGGCAGACCTTTCCATTACGCATTTTTTCACGATGCTCTATGATTGTATATAATCATCCCAGGAAGACTCAGGGGCGTTCCCCGATCAGGTCGGGGACAGGCTCCGATAATGTCAGTGTATGTGGATTTGGAGATCAGCAGGGGCGTATTCGATGTTTGGCGGGGAATGGCTTATGATTCTTGCCGTCCTTGGACCGATAGATCACCTTACCTTCTTGATCCAGATACTTCATCCGTTCCTGAGAGAATGATGCCCGGATGATGTAACGCGCAAGGTTTTCCATCGCCGTTTCATCTTGTGGCGCGATCCGGTTTGCTTTACATCCAGCCACGCTCCCCTGTTTCTCATATCGGATTGTCGCGGGATGTCATCCCGCCTCGCCGGGGACC
Organism: Deltaproteobacteria bacterium; assembly: GCA_012522415.1. Taxonomy (NCBI): domain Bacteria; kingdom Pseudomonadati; phylum Myxococcota; class Myxococcia; species Deltaproteobacteria bacterium. The sequence goes on from JAAYKM010000146.1 coordinate 2,867, forward strand.
GGCGGGGAAAAGGCGCGGAACGGGATTCCGGTTGAAACCTCCGACAAGACTTTTTGCCCGTGTCTGCCGGGGGGGGACGGCCCGTGCAAGAGGGGCCATCCTGATCGGGAAAAACAGGGGCATCCCGCACGGCGTCAGAATAGGCGTTTACAAATACGCAACGACCGTGTATGAATGGGCGAAAATGCGTTTTTCATGAATCACGCAAAGGCATGACACCCGCCGTCTTCATCCGTTGCCGGATCGAAGGACACGCGTGACGTCTGATGGACATGGCGATAACACCATTCGTACCTTAAACGAGAAAGCGGGAAAAGGAACAGCGTATGAATGCCCGTTGGCTGATTCTGTGTATGGTTCTGTTTTGCATGCCCCTGCCCCCGACATACGCCCAGGAGGAAACCGCGTCCGCCGCGAATGTCGAAACCCCTTGGATTTTATCGTCTTCTCCGGGTCCCCATGAAGAGGTCATCGGTAAAAAACCCGAAATCCGGGTCTTTTTCACGGTGGTTCCCGTTGCCGGAAGTATCACGGCTTTGCTTGACGGCGTGGACATTACCCCCTTGATTGTCCCGACGGGAAACGGCTTCATCTATAAACCGGTCTTTCAGGTTGCCCCGGGACCTCATGAATTAACCATATCAGGGGAGGATTCGGAGGGAAATCTCCTGCAGGCGTTTTTGCCTTTCAGAACCCGGCATACGAAAAGCTTTGAAGAGGCCACCCTCAATGCCGACGTGACGGGTGTTTACACCACAACATTGAGGAAGGACGCCCACGACGGAACAACCCCCTATAATGCCGTGACGGTTGAGGGCATGGTCCAGGGAAGGATCAGTGAAGGAGCCAACGCATTTTCTTTCGAAGCCTCCCCGGTCTATGTGGAACAGGATAAACCTCTGGGAGCCGGTTCGGTGGAAAAGGGGCCGGACCTGAGAAGTTTTCTCCTCCGGGGTGAACACACGGGGGAGCAGTTACAGGCCAGGGCGGAATTCGGGGACGTTTCGGTGGATGAGACGCCGTTTACCGTCCAGGGTCTTCTTCGACGGGGATTGAAAATCGATCTGGGGTACGGCAACGGGGCCCTGTCGTTTTTCACCGTCCGGGCACCGGCCATCTACGGCGTCAGAAATACCTGGGGACTGAGATACGAGAAGGACAGCCAGATAACCGGTGGTTCCGCCAGTCTTTTCCTGCCGTGTCTCCGGACCGACGTCAAGGCGACTTTTCTCACCGGCGAGGATGATTCAACCCTCACCTACGGCATCTCCGGTATTGAAACCGGACGACGGACCGGTGATATAGCGAGCCTCAGAATCACCTCCCAGATCATTCCCGCGGCGCTGATCGCCGATTTCGAGGCGGCTTACAGCCGATATGATTTCGACGACGCCGACGAGTTCGGCAAGGTCAGTGACACGGCCTGGCGGGCCGCGTTGGCCGGGGCGGTGAATCAATACAGCTATGATCTGAAATACGAATACTATGGGCGGGATTTCGAGAGCATCGCCCTGCAGGGCGGCATAAAGGATCGGGAGGGGATCTATTTCACGGGCAATGCCCTGTTCACCTATCACAGCATGAGCATCATGGCTTCGGCGTTTTGGGACAATGTGGATGACCTGTCGATCATGCCCAGGACCACGAGCATCCCTCTTGCCCTGGATTACAGCTATACCCGGTTTGCTCAGGTGCCCATGGGCTTTTCGGTTTACCATGAAAGGGTCAAGACCAAGGATGAACCGGCGGGGTTCGATCCCTTCGATACCATCACGGACAGCATAAGCGGCCGAATCGGCTATATCCGGGAAAAATGGAACACCGACCTGAACGTCACGTACACCTATGTAAACGATCGGACCAGGGCGGATCTGGACACGTCCAGCGGAAGTTACTCCCTCGCCTTTACCCTGACCCCGACAGCATACTGGACGATCAGCCTTGTGCCCAATCTGGTCCAACAGAAAAATGAAAAAACCAATGTAAGGACCGATATCTATACGACGACCCTGGATCTTCGTACCCAGCCCGTCAGGGATCTGATTTACTGGGATTTGATGGGCAGCCATACCGTGGCGGACGCAACGGATGACAGTCTGGATATGGAAACCACCACCGTCAGCACACGGCTGGCCTGCAGTTTGAAACGGTACTCCCCGACCCAACTGCACCCGGTGATCGCCCTCAAGGGATATTACCAGAGGATGAAGGACAAGGTGGCCGATACGAAAACAGATGAATTTGCGGTCTTTCTGGCTTTTGAAATCAACGGGACCTTCGGATTGTGAGGTGAGATGATGAAATTCATGAAGAGAACTCTCCGGATTTTGATGTTTGTGCTGACCCTTGTCTGGGGCGCCAACTCGGCCAACGCCCTCTCGATCAGCACCACCCCCGCCTCCGTGAATGCGGCTTACGGGCAATCGACCAGTGTGGCCATTCATTACCGGTTTGACACGCAGTTGCAGCAGCCCCTGCTTTCCACAAACGGAAGGTTTCTTTTCAATGATACCCTCATCGGCACGGTCAATCGATCCCTGAATTGCCGGTACACGGCTTCGGAAGTACTGACGATTCCCCAGCACATCGTGGAAACAGTGCGCCGCGCCGGCGGATCATCGTTTACATTCAGCCGGAATTTCAGTGGAACCTTTCAGTCCTCCCCATCTGTGGGGCCGGATTCCTTTTCAGTGGATGGGAACGTGACGATCCATATCACCCCCGGAAGCGTTGCCGCCTTTTCTTTGAGACGCATCGAACTCTACTTTGACAACTTGCAGAGAAAGAACGAGACGATGGTGCCGCGCAATTTTAAGGGTCTCAGGGCTTATGCCGACATATATTACAACGGGTCCGGCATGCTCAATGGTTACTGGGACGTGGACGGCTTGATTATCGAACGGGTGAACCGTTTTGTCCCGTCGGGCGGCAAAATGACTCTCGCAACGCCGGACATTCCCGATCTTCCGACGTTCGATCCCGGTTATCACATCGTCAAGTTTATTGTCACCGCCCCTGCAGCGTCCTTCGAGGTGCCGGAAATCGTGTACTGGGTCAGGGGGGTCGATGAGCCGGTCAAACGGCCCCTGGTTTTGATCACGCCTCAGGACGGATCGGATATCCCCGCCGATTTTTCCTTCACCTGGGAAAAGATGGAAAAAGCCGCTGTGTACCTGGTCAGCTTCTCCAGGGAAGAGGATCAGAGCGTCTGTTTTTCCGCCCTGACCCGGAATACGGCGTATCAGATTCCCGCTCCGGTTTTATCCCGGTACTTCACTGCGGGGAAGACGTTCCTGTGGTCCGTCAAAAGCTATGACACGGAGAACAACGTCATCGCTGAAAGCGGCGCGTGGAGGTTCTCCCTCCCGGAGCCCCCAAAGCCATGATACCCCGCCGGGGCTGCCAGACCAGTCCACCTTCGGCCGTCTCGGGGGGTTGACGTGCTGCAACGTCTTTTCATCGTTTTTTCCGTTGTGGTCTGCCTGGCATGCGGTTCCTCCGTCGAGACAACACGAAACGAGGACGGCGGCGTGGAACCCGCCTATGGGGATATCATGGTCGAAGGCTCCATCGGTGATGCCTCGAATCTGATTCCCCTGCTGGCGACGGATAATTCGTCCCATTCGATTTCCGGTCTGATTTTCAACGGCCTCGTCAAATACGACAAGGATATCCGAGTTGTTGGCGATCTGGCGGAATCCTGGGACATCTCTCCGGACGGCTTGGTCATTACCTTCCATCTCCGAAAGGGGGTGAAATGGCACGACGGGCAGCCCTTCACGGCGGAGGACGTGCTCTACACCTATAAGGTGACGACCGATCCGAAAACCCCGACCGCCTACGCAGGGGATTTTCTCAAGGTCAAAAAGGCCGAGGCGCTCGATCCCCACACGTTCCGGGTGACCTACGACAAGCCCTTCGCCCCGGCCCTGATGAGCTGGGGGGCCGCAATTTACCCAAAACACCTCCTGGACGGCAGGGACATTACCCAGAGCCCCCTCACCCGCCATCCCATCGGAACGGGCCCCTATAAGTTCAGGGAATGGGTCACCGGCCAAAAAATCGTCCTCATTTCCAACACCGATTATTTCGAAGGCCGCCCTTATATCGACGGCTTTATCATGCGGATCATTCCCGATACGGCCACCATGTTTCTGGAACTCCGGGCCAACGGCATCGACCGGATGAGGTTAACGCCCCTCCAGTACACGCGCCAGACGGAATCCCCCCTGTTTCGCAACCACTTCAACAAATACCGCTATCTGTCATTTACCTACACGTACATGGGCTACAACCTGAAAAATCCTCTGTTCGCGGATAAGCGGGTCCGACAGGCCCTGGCCCACGCCATCGACAAAGACGTCATGATCTCGGGGGTGCTCCTGGGTCTGGGGAAACCGGCCACGGGTCCCCTGAAACCCGGTACCTGGGCGTATAATCCCGACGTCCCCACCTATCCCTATGATCCGGCCAAAGCGAAAGCCCTGCTGGCCGAGGCGGGCTGGAAAGACACGAACGGCGACGGTATCCTCGACAGGGACGGTCAACCCTTCACCTTCGAACTCATCACCAACCAGGGAAACGAGGTGAGAGGGAAATGCGCGGAAATCATTCAGGAAAATCTGGCTAAAATCGGCATCGACGTGAAGATCCGGATATTGGAGTGGGCGGCCTTCGTCAACAATTTCATCAACAAGCGCCGGTTCGACGCCACGATCCTGGGGTGGACCATCCCCATGGACCCCGATCTTTACGATGTCTGGCACTCCAGCAAAACAAGGCCGGAGGAACTGAACTTCGTCTCCTTTGCCAACCCCGAAGTGGACACGCTCCTGGAAAAGGGACGGAGCACGCTCGATCAGAAGGAACGGAAGAAGTGTTACGACCGCATCCAGGAAATTCTGGCGGAAGAACAGCCCTACAACTTCCTCTATGTCCCCGACGCCCTGCCTATCGTCCATGGCCGGTTCCGGGGAATCGAGCCCGCTCCCATCGGGATCGGTTACAACTTTATCCAATGGTACGTTCCGGAGGGAGAACAGCGCCTCGTCATGACGCGCTGACCCGTGCGGGGCGGGGCATGCCCTATCATGGCGGCCCGATGAGGAGAAAAACCGAACAGGAAAACGGCAAGAACACCATGAAAACGAGATTGCCGCCGTTGTTCCCGGGACGCCTGCAACGCCGGTACGGGAAGGCGAGGGGCCTGGCATGACCGTGGCCCCGGCAGAGCCAGCGCTGCGGCGTTCTCAACGATAAATCGTATCAGGCCATTGTTCCGTCCGTCACCCATTCCCGGTTCGCCCCACCTCACCAGGGCGGGCGAGCGAACGATTGCGTGGGTTCGCAAGGGAGCCCGGGGGCGCGAAAACCATGAGCTTCAGCGGTGGCCGCTTTCCTGGGCGTTGTGGATAATCGTAATCAAATTGCCCGAATCATAATCACCGGAAGGATCACTGGCAAAGATCAAACGTCCCTGGTTTTGATAAACCAGTTCGTGACGATATACGTCACTGCCGCGATAAAAGGGGATCCAGGCCTTGCCGGTGACGTAGGTGCCCTGGTCGTTTGGCTGGCCGATCAGTTTGGTCACCTGTTTGATCGTCATGCCGATTTTCAGCTTCGTAAACTTGCTGTCCTTTGCCGGTTTCCCGATGATTTCCCCTTCCCAGTCGTTTATGCCCTTGACGGTTTGTGCATTTTGCCGGGTATCGGCCGGTGTAGCCTTTTGCGTCTCTTGAGAGGATTCCGCCTTGGTCGGGGGGACCAAACTTTCCATGTTTCCGGTTTTTTGCGTTGTCTGGCAGGCGGCCAGAAAAAAAACGGTTACAGACGCGATAAACAGAAATAACCCGATTTTGTTGATCATCGTTCAACCTCCGGTTTGAAGTAGAAAAAACCTATTATATCACCGTTGTCAAGGCGATTCCACGCGGTCGATGACAGATGTCTTCGGGCCGCGTCATGGCGGGACAGTCACTTGACAAATCCCAATTCGTTCACATGATAGGATCACGCGGATTGCGGCAGCTTCCGCAATAACCTTAATCATATTATAAAGATAGACAGGAGTAGCCCATGGAAGGAAAGAAAGAAACCCGTCAATTCAAAACCGAAGTCCAGCAACTGATGCACATCATCATCAACTCCCTGTACTCCCACCGGGAGATCTTCCTCCGGGAATTGGTCTCCAATGCCTCGGACGCCATCGACAAACTGCGGTTCAAGGCGCAGACCGACACCGGCATCCTGGGGGCCGACACGGAATTCAAGATCAAGATTACACCGAACAGGAAGAAGCGGACCTTGGAAATCGCCGACAACGGCATCGGCATGACCTGGGACGAGGTCGTCGAGAACATCGGCACCATCGCCCAGAGCGGCACGGCCAACTTCCTGGAGGCGGCTGCGGGCAAACCGGAGATGCTGACACCGGAGCTGATCGGCCAGTTCGGGGTGGGGTTCTACAGCGCCTTCATCGTCGCAGACAAGGTCACCCTCGTCACGAAGGCCGCGGGCTCGGATCGGGCTGTCAAGTGGGAATCCTCCGGAGACGGTTCCTACACCATCGAAGAAACGAAAAAGGAGGGCCGCGGCACATCGGTCATCCCCCGTCTGAAAAAAACCGAGAAGGACGAACAGGACTTCACCGAGGAGTGGACGATCCGCCAGGTCATCAAGAAACATTCCGACTTCGTCGCCTATCCCATCTGTATGGACGTCGAGCGGACGGAACCCGTCCCGGGTGAAGACGGCAAGCCGGACACGGACAAGACGGAAAAGGTGATCAGGGAAGAAACCCTGAACTCCATGAAGGCCATCTGGACCCGGGATAAAAAAGAGATCACCGACGAGGAATACAGCGAATTTTACAAGCACATTGGTCACGACTGGACGCCGCCCCTGGCACACCTGCATGTCAAGCTGGAGGGGGCGACGGAATACAGCGCCCTCCTCTATGTTCCCTCCATACCGCCCTTCGACCTGTTTTTCCGGGAGCAGAAACATGGCGTGCATCTTTACAGCAAACGGATTTTCATCATGGAAAACTGCAAGGAACTGATGCCGCCCTACCTGTCCTTCATCAAGGGCGTTGTGGATGCGCCGGACCTGAATCTCAACGTCAGCCGGGAGATCCTTCAGCAGGATGTCCTGGTCCGAAACATCCGGAAGAACCTCGTCAAGAAGATCTTGGAACTGCTTGCGGGCATGGAGAAAGAAAAGTACGATCAGTTCTTCAGGTCCTTCGGCCCCATTTTCAAGACGGGTGTTTCGACGGATTTCGAGAACAAGGAAAAAATCGCGAACCTGCTGCGCTATCAGACGACCCGCTCAGACGGCGCCCTCATACCGCTTGCGGATTATGTCAGCCGCATGAAGCCGGACCAGGAGGCGATTTACTACATCACGGGGGAAAACATCACGGCCCTGCAAAACAGCCCGCACCTGGAACAGTTGAAGGCGAAGGACTACGAAGTCGTTCTCATGAACGACCCCATGGACGAGTGGGTTGTCAGGGATCTGCATGAGTTCGACAAGAAGGCGTTCAAGAGCGCTGAAAAGGGCGATCTCGATCTCGGCGGGATCGACGATAAGGATAAGGAAGCGTACGGGCCCCTGTTTGGTTACATCAAGAACCGTCTGGAAGAGAAGGTGAAGGAGGTCAAACCCTCCACGCACCTGACCGATTCCGTCGCCTGTCTGTCCGGAGACGTTCAGGATATGAGCGCCTATCTGCAGAAGGTGCTCCAGGCCACCGGCCAAGAGGTGCCGCCGGAAAAGCGTGTCCTGGAAATCAATACGAACCATCCGCTCCTGGCCAAAATCAGGGCCCTTCACGAGACCGACAAGGAGTCCGCCGTCCTCGGGGACTACACGGATCTCCTGTTCGACCTTGCGGTTATCGCCGAGGGCGGAAAGATCGCCAATCCCTCCCGGTTCAGCAAAATGATCGGGGACTTGATGGTGAGCCAGGGTTGAGGGGCAGGCAACCGGCTCTCCCCTTCCCCAAAAACCGCCAATCCACCCGTGAGGTGATCACGAACCATGAGCGGGCTGCGGCTTTTTCTCTTTGACATTGGCCGCCATTTACGTTAATCCTTTCGCCGGGTAATGAAGGAATGCCGGTTTGTCGTCCCTGCAGGGGCAGGCGATCGGGTTCTTGACACGGAACGGCGGTAAGGCTGTTCATATTTTGTTTCAGCAGAGAAAGGAAAATCGGTATGGTGCGTATCGGCATTAATGGTTTCGGACGCGTGGGTCGGCAGGTGTTGAAAGCCGTTGTCGAAAACTACAGCGACAAGTTGGAAGTGGTCGCTGTAAACGATCTGTTCGATGTGAAAACCAATGTCCATCTTTTCAAGTATGATTCGAACTACGGCTGCTTTTGCGGAGACGTCGAGGCCGCGGACAACGCCTTCAAGATCAACGGGAAACTCATCAAAAGTTTTGCCTGTAAGGATCCGGCGGCGATTCCCTGGAAGGACGAAGGGGTGGAGATCGTTGTGGAGAGCACGGGCATTTTTACGGAAGGACCCAAGGCGGCGGTTCATCTGACGGGCGGCGCAAGGAAAGTGATCATTTCAGCGCCGGCGAAGCAGGAGGACCTGACCGTTGTCATGGGGGTCAATGAAAAGATGTACGATCCGGCGCGGCATCATATTCTCTCCAATGCCTCCTGTACGACGAACTGCCTGGCGCCGCCCGTTTCGGTCATTCATCGGGCCTTCGGGATTGAAAAGGGCATGATGACCACGGTGCATGCCTATACCAACGACCAGCGTATTCTGGATCTGCCGCACAAGGATCTGCGGCGCGCCCGCGCCGCGGCGCTCAGCATCATCCCCACAACGACCGGGGCCGCCAGGGCGCTGTCTCTCGTGATCCCGGAGTTGAAGGGCCGTTTTGACGGTTATGCTCTTCGGGTACCCACCCCGACGGTTTCCGTGGTTGATTTTGTGGCCGAACTCAAGAAAAGCACCACGACCGAGGAAGTTCGGGCCGCTTTGCGGGAGGCCTCCGCCGGTGCAATGAAGGGCATTCTGTGCTGCGAGGATCTTCCCCTGGTCTCGATGGATTTCAAGGGCAACAGCCATTCCTCGATTATCGATGTCGAGTTTACGCAGGTATTGAAGGAAAACATGGTCAAGGTCGTCGCCTGGTATGACAACGAGTGGGGCTACTCCTGCCGGGTAGCTGATCTGGCGGCCTTTATCGCTGAAAAGGGGTTTTAATTCACGATCTTTTAAATTTTTCATCATCCGGGGGGGTGAAAAATGTTGATGCGTGTTTTGGTCATCGATGATGACCCTTCCTGTCGTCCCGTTTGGGAATCGATCCCGCCTTCAGAAATCATGATTGATTCGTATGCGTCGCCGGCGGAGATCAAACCGCCGGAGATGCCCCGTTATGATTTCATAATCAGTGAAATCAATCTGGCGCGCCGGGAGAGCTTCCGCCGGTTACGGGATGTGGTGCCTGAGGCCCCTCTTATTCTGATTTTACCCGCGGGAAAAACGGAGCGCCCTGACGAAACCGTGAAGTTGGCGGCTTGGGACCATCTTTACCGGCCTCTTGCGGCCGATGTGATCCGCGGGGTCATAAGGCACGCCATACAGGTCCGCGACGTTTACCAGCAGGCGATGGCATCGCCTTCGTCCGATGACGGCAAGTTTCGTTTTGTCGGTACATCCCCCGTCATGATGACCTTCTACAGGCAGATTGCCCGCGTCGCCGATTCCATGGCCAGTGTTCTCATTGAAGGAGAAAGTGGGACCGGCAAGGAGTTGACCGCCCGGGCGCTTCATCGCTTGAGTCGTCGCAGGGGCAGGCCTTTTCAGGTTGTCCATTGCGGTGCGATTCCGGAGTCCCTCATGGAATCCGAGCTTTTCGGCTATGCAAAGGGCGCCTTTACCGGGGCCGACCTGCCTCATTCCGGACTGATTGAGGCTGCCCAGGGGGGGACCCTGTTCCTCGACGAAATTACGGAAATGTCGCCCGCTCTCCAGGGAAAGCTCCTGCGGTTCATGCAAAACGGAGAGGTGCGGCGGCTGGGTAGCCATACCGTCTCTCATCCGACAGTCAGGGTCATCGCTTCAACCAACAGGGACATGGATCAGGAGGTGGTGGGCCATCGCTTTCGTGCGGACCTGATGTTTCGCTTCGTTATCCGATTGAAAACACCCTCCCTGCGGCATCACAAGGAAGATCTTCCCCGCCTTGTCCAGACCATCTGCCGAAGGTTTTCGATGCCTGAACCCCGTGTCGATTCCGAGGCGATGGGGCTTTTACAGGGTTATGACTGGCCCGGGAATATCAGAGAACTGGAAAATGTGCTTGAACAGACCCATTTACTTTATCCCTACCCGCTCATGCGAGCGGCCCATCTTCCCGAACGCTTCAGAAACCCGCAGGCTTCAAGGCCTCCCCTCTACACACCCCTTCAGTGGGCGGAACGAAACCAGATCATGCAGACGATTCAGAGTCAGGGCTGGAATCGGAGCCGAACGGCCCGGATCTTAGGGATTGACCGCAAAACCCTGCGCCTGAAAATGCATTTCTACGGGTTGGAGAAGGAACGAAAGCAGACGGTGAAATCGTCGTGAGCCGATGGGAGAGGTACGGAAACAGGGGTTCCGTACCTCTTTGGAAGGGAGACGAGCAGTCACTTTTTGGACGTGGTTTTAGATTTGGACGATTTTTTCGCAGAAGCCTTCTTGGCCGTCACCCTGAAAGCTTCCTTCTGGCCGTCTTTCTCCGTATAGAAGACGGTCACCTTTTCGCCTACCTGGACCTTGGCGGGTTTAAGCAGGGAAAACTCCATGGTGTCAACCTTGCCCTTGTTTTTGAACTCGATTTTGATCTTCGTTTCGGTCAGGTTGACGACGATCCCGGTTTTCTGCCTTTTCGCCACCTTTTCTTTTGCCCGCTCCGTTGTCGTTGGAGCCGTGGCGGGCTGGTCAACCGCAACAACGTTCCCTGCCAGGATGAATGTGAATAAAAATCCGACTAAGCACACCAAAAAACGTTTCATGAATAGACACCTCCTCATTGAGTTTACATTGATGAAAGCAGGTTGTGTGCCATTTGCAACATGGCCTATGACTATAAAATATTCAGTGAAATAAGGTTGTTACGTTGATCTTTCCGTTTCAGGCGGAATCGGTTGTGTTGCGCCCTGAAGCTTTTTTCCCCGGAGGCGGGGTGTTTTTCCTCAATCCGTCTCTTTCAGGGTCTGATGAGCCCATCCCCCTCCCCTGGTCAGGTGATTGAAGACCCCATGGAGACGAGGCGAAAGACCTCCCGGGGGGCAATGTCAAATGTCGCAGGCAGCCGTATCGAGGCCGTCTCCAGAAAGGTCCGCTTCCAATTCGTCCTGGTTGTGATAATAATGGAAGAGAATACGTAGAGCGGTATTGGGTTGACTTCCGTAGGGGCAGCGGCGATTCAAATGGTCAGGACAGTCAGGCGGGAAAAGCAATATGATGTGGTGGTCATCGGTGCCGGCGCCGGAGGTATGATGGCGGCGG
>JAAYKM010000147.1 GCA_012522415.1 Deltaproteobacteria bacterium
AAATGGCGGAGAAGGAGGGATTCATTACCATTTTCCTCTCTTTTTATAAGTAGTTGCAAACACTGCATTCTTCAAAAGCTGGTTTTGCCGTTTTGTAACACCACTTTGTAACACCGCATCCGCCTCCCGCAACGGTTTTATTCTACATTACGGAACACCAACGTTCAAGAAGCAAGACCGATTATTTGTATGGTAATCAGAAAGTTCAATATGACTCTGAGCTGTTCTTTGACAAGATTTTCCAACTGAATTTGGAACTTTAAAGCTGAGTGTTTCAATGAAAGAAATGATTTTTTTATTAGCCTTTAAATTTGGGCATGAAATTGTGTTTTTTTCCTTCATCCCTCTTTCACTTCACTTTTTTTCAACTCGAAGAGATACTTCTAAAAATTGGGCTGTAGCAACCTATATTATGTTGTAGGGGTTGACAGCAGCTGATGATCACAGTAAATTGTGAGCATTATATGTTGTGTTTTTTTATTTGGTGAAATAAATCTATCAATTTCTCAGAAAGACATGTAATGTTTGATCGTCAGGAAATACCGTCCTTTCTGAAGCAGCAGCACAAGCAGCCACGGTTCAGGAGGAGATACCAAATGGCAGAACCCCTCGCCGATATCGTAATTCACAAAATGGAGCAGGCGGCAGAGTTGTATCACCGCCTGGTTCTTCTTGTGGCTCCTGCCGGTTCGGGCAAGACCTCTGTTCTTCTGGACGTCCATAAACGCGCAGCCGCTCCCTGCATTAATGTAAATCTGGAGCTCTCCAGGCGAATGCTTGATCTCACAGAGCGACAGAGAGCATTACAGATACCCCTACTTCTCCTCGATATTGTTGGGGAAGCCCCGATCGTCTTGCTGGACAATATGGAAATCCTCTTCGACGTCTCGCTCAAACTGGACCCGCTGCGTCTTTTGCAGGGGCTCTCCCGGAACAGGACGGTGGTTGCCGCGTGGAACGGATCCATTAACGGCGAAAATTTAGTCTACGCAGCGCCGGATCATCCGGAATACAGACGGTATCCTGTGCAGGACCTTCTCGTAGTAAGCCCGGAGGCGATTGCATGGTGAACCGGAAAGAAATCGCAAGGGGGCAGACGCAATGAAATACGGAGAGCTCATCCAGTTCGAGCCCATTGAGACTACCATCCAGCTGCGGGACGCCGATAAGGCTTCAGCCGCGCAACATCTTGTTCAAACCTACGTCATCTCGGGGGAGATGGCCGAAAGGCTGGTGAACCTTGTCATTCCCCAGCTTCAGTTCGACCATCCCATGGACAATAAGGGTCTGCTGGTCGTGGGCAACTACGGCACAGGCAAATCCCATCTCATGTCGGTATTATCGGCAATTGCAGAAAACGGCGGTCTGCTCCCGAGCCTGAACGACAGGAACGTGGCTGCTGCGGCAACCGGGATCAGCGGGCGCTTCAAGGTTATACGGACGGAGATAGGGGCCACCACCATGTCTCTCCGGGACATACTTGTCGCCGAACTGGAGGAACACCTGTCAGCTATGGGCGTGCCCTATTCATTCCCGGCCGTTGACAAGGTGCCCAACAACAAACGGGCCTTAGAGGAAATGATGACGGCCTTCCACCAGGTTTTCCCCGATCACGGACTGCTTCTTCTGGTGGACGGACTGCTCGATTTCCTACGCACTTGAAAGGACCAGCACCTTATACTCGACCTCAATTTTCTTCGGTAGATCGGGGAAGTCTGCAATGACCTTCGTTTCCGCTTTATCGCCGGTGTCCAGGAAGCCATTTTCGACAGTCCCCGTTTTTCTTTCGTGGCCGACAGTATCAGAAGGGTAAAGGACC
>JAAYKM010000148.1 GCA_012522415.1 Deltaproteobacteria bacterium
CACTGCTTTCGGCTGCCAGACAACGTCCATGAGTTCCTATTATAACCTTATATAACCAATAGTCAAGATAAAAGGTAATTAAATGTTATATCAATATTCAAATGACGATATTCGCCACGGCAAACCACCTTTTCCAAAGGTTTGTGATCCGATACCCGGTCTCATTCGTGCAGCGCTTCAGGTATCCCCGGCTAACGTTTAATCTTGCTCCGGGGTAGTCAAAATTAGGTTATCATAGATGATCAATTTTCGGTTGACACTCCGCAATAAGTGTTTCTGCCCCAGGATCGTGCTTGCAAAGATTATTCTCCACAGCTTTCCGTGATGTATTTGCATAGCAATACTTGCAAAGATGATGACAGGTATCATACATACCGATGTCCTTACTGACTATGCAACCACACTCCTTTCGTTGCCCCTTGTCCTTGAGATATGGCCGGGAATAGCCGGCAAAAAGATCGGGTTGATAGCCTAGAAAATTCATCAATGCTGAATCGTCATTGAAAAGTTCAACCATAAGATTGTCATCGATACATCTATTATGTCCAATATCATACTGGTCAAGCGATACACCTTCGGCGCAAGTGGTAATGTTAATTCCCCACCCTTGAGCTTTATGCTGAAGTCGTTCCGCAAGTTCTATCATTAATGGTGGCGTGAATTCTCTGAAAGAAACACCTTCTCTCGTCAGGTTGTTTTGCACTTTTTTGTATATGCCGATATCAGCAAAGCTTATAACGAGCTTCTCAGTGTATCCTTGGAGCTGTCGGGCAATGCATTCAATGCGATCCACAAGGACATCAATGGAAATGTTATTGGTAAGGATCAGAGGATCATATCGCCATATAACGCGTTTCTTGCCCAGCCTTTCAGATAGAGCTTTGAATGTCTCAATGCGCTGTACAAGAGGGGGGACGTTAGGCTCCAGTTTCTCCTGCTCATAGTCATTGAGAGTGAACTGAAAATAATAATGAATTCCTTTGGCCTCGATTTCGGGCAAATATTGCATCAGTGGCTTTGGATTTTTACTCCAGAACACAATGATTCGGGTTTTCTTGAATGAAATATATTGAACCTGCTTTGTATTGAAAGGATTCCTCCATATCAGATATCCAGCGTCAAGCCGATTTATGAACCACTTGGCGAAAAATGCGGGGATATCTGTTGCACGACTGGCCGATACAATGACCGGGCAGATGGCCTTCTCGGATTTATTATCCGGAAGATTAATGATGTCCGTTTCCCATCCACTGAAAAGCACTGATCATTTCCTTTCTGTAAAGAAACCGGTAAAGCCGCATGGATCAGATCTCTTCCCTTCACCTATACGACCGCTAAAACATGATTCATTGGGGCGGGCGGCATTTACCCGATATGCCAGATGCTCTGTAAAGTTTGCGGTGATCGTTTCTGCGAAGGAATGGGGTGCGAAGACGCGATAGGCAATTTTCGTTTCATCGTTCCTAACGAGTCTGTGGTTCAACACGAATCTTCTCTGCGTAAAACAGCACCCATCATGACAGGTAGCTGAAACGCGTGCACACGGAATGGGAAGGATGGTACGCATTTTGGTTTGGGGGGCTTGATCGTGCTGGTTGGCTTCGCGATTCAGAATCATAGGAAAATATTCGTACGGATTATCTCGGGTTGTTACATCAGCGATGATACAAAGGCCGTATGGGAGCAGCAGGCGCGAGGCTATTCTCAGGGTATTGCTGATGATTCCCTGTGCCGACGCATAGTTGACGTTGTAAAATTCGCAGAGACATTTCCAACTAGTGATGATGTCATATTGCGTGCCGAACTGATCCGCAATCGCGGACAATGCGGGGACATAGCTTTCTAGGTCGACGGGAAGATTAACGCAATGGCAGGCTAATGTGTAATCAAGATTAATAAAATCTCTAAACGATTCTAAAATATCGCCTTGTTTGCATAGGGCGTCTTGGTTGGTGTCGACCGCTGTGATCTCTATCGGCGCCTCGCATCCTCCCCAGTTGGAAAGGGCTAACAATGTGCCTGCAACGGCGGCGCCTGTTCCTGATCCTATATCGAGTATTCGAATAGTGTCTTTCTGGCGTAATGCAGAACCGATAGCTGGGATGGAAAAAAGTTCCGATAAAATATTCCATGCCTCTATGACGGTTCTGGGAAAGTAGGTCCCGAGATAAATCTGGTTATCTTGGTGAGTAGCTTCAAAATTGAACCGAGCGCCTTGTTTCTTTTTCTGATAGACAGCGCCCATTCGTTCGAGTTGATCATCTATGAATGAGGGGAGCTGCTTGTGTTCATGGGTGACAGCTGTCTTCGTTCCATCCGTTTCAGCAATAGGGGAGACAAATAATCCCGGTACAAGATCGCACGCTTCGCTGTGGAGTGATTCGACGATGCGAGATCTTACAGTGTTATGCTCACGTAAAAGCTCCTCATTATTATCAAGGTCGAATATCTTCCTGAGATTCCCACTCTTCAGTATAGGATACTGGCGCTTCGCCGTCGGATTGAGAAAGTAAGTGGTTATGCTGGTCCTCAAATCGATTCCCGCAACTTTCGGATATATGAGAGCATCCAGGGCATATTCGACCAGTAAATCTTCGCATTGTTTTTGTTGGACTTCGAGCCCGTTTTCCCATGCATCATGAATCAAAGAAACGATCCGCTCGAAGCGATCTAGATAGTCTTTTCGAGAGTTCGTAATATTCTTGTATTCGAAGATTGCTTCCGCACGAGTACGCAGCGATCCGATGGGCAAGAAGTCGGCTATTGTACGTATTTTTGCATACAGTTCAGCGCGTTGGAAAAGGGACAAAAAAAATATCAGAAGCGCAATGACGGATGCCGGCGGCTCAGCACCATCACGGATCGCCTGGCCTGCTCGGGAATTTACGAAGATCAGCAGCGTATCTTCATAATCAATGCGACCTGCGCGCAATTCCGCACTGGTAAGTCCATAAAAAAGAGGCCGGATCTCATAAAGATGTGTTTTTAGGAAATCATCACAAACGGATAATGAACTC
The DNA here is from genome assembly GCA_012522415.1 of Deltaproteobacteria bacterium. Taxonomy (NCBI): domain Bacteria; kingdom Pseudomonadati; phylum Myxococcota; class Myxococcia; species Deltaproteobacteria bacterium. The sequence continues at coordinate 3,018 of JAAYKM010000148.1, forward strand.
CACCGTTTGATTTCCTGCTGAAGTTCCTGAAGGGTCATAGGCCAGATTTCTTTGAATCCTCTTCTATAGCGATTTCAATAATACGGCTGTTGACTGTGATCTGCCCGCTTTCAACAAGATCTGCAAGGCGATCCTTGGATATTCGGAAATGGAGAATGTCTTGCCCTCTTTTTCTGCTTAACTCGAACTCTTCTGCAAGAAAAAATCATTGCGCTAGAAGGCACCTCCCTAATTCGCTGCGTTCATCAATAGAATCAGCCTTCAAACTCTTAATGTAATGGATAATTTTCCCGATTATCGTAATCTCAAATCTTCGTACAAATAGATCATGCACACGATAAGAACGATCATTCACGAGTCTTCCTGGCGTACGTAAAGCCATTGGCACAGCAGAAATCGGGAACTTGTCATAAAGACTCATCATATTTTTATCCGGCAAACGTTGATAAAAGGCCCATTGGTATAGTGCTTCGATTAACTGAAGCTCAAGCACTGTTTGCATGTGGAATTTAATCTCAGGATTTTGATCTACGATTGATTTTAACAAAGGATGCACGGAATAGAGGCTGGTCTCCTTGGCATCCAAGGCAGTATATCCATAGTAAGCGCCGAGTGCTCCCAGGATTGGGACAATTTGTCTTGGATTTAACCAGTCTTCATGGATCTTCTGCTTGACATTTCGATGATCGTTAGACTGACGGCTGGAATACTTGAATAGCGCAGCCAGCACGCCCGCTTCGTAAGGAAGCTTCGCTTGCCGCAGCACTTGAATGGCAGATCGATAGTCGCCGGCAAACAAGGTCTTGAATGCTTGTCCCACCTCTTCCTGTTCTCCGGTAGTTTTGTAAATCTCCATCGCCAATGTCCGCGCTTTATCCTTTTCAATGAAGGCATCGTTTGCAATCACAAGCGATCTGATATTTTTGGCCACTTCAGACAAACCATCTTCCCGATCCAGCAGTGAAAGAAGCAGGGGATCTGCATGAGAATGTTTATGGGGATTGAATGAGGCATCGCCGGTGATCGCCGCAAATAAGCCAAAATATTCTTCCGGGTAGTCCGCATAGTAACAAGTTTTAACGGAAAAATATCGATCAGCATTGCGAAGAAATGCAAATAGTCCCATATAGCGGTCGAACTTATGGATTGATTTACCAATTTCATTCGATGGGATATCATGTCCCTGAATACCCCTCTCTATAGCATCATCTGGCCTGTTGGTTACGGGTGAAACAATAGAGAACAAGTGCTTCGGTACGGGCACATCTGGCTTTATCCAACCGGCGATATAGCGATTCAAGTCTCCTTGCTCAGGGGATATACCAATACTAACAAGTCTGGAGATTGGTAGGGGTAGTGGATGTCGAAGGATTACGGATTTTCCACTGTATCCTTTCACTTCCTCAGGTAAAAGCAAGATACCAAGGAGGTGATGATTTTTATTGATTGGCTGAGGCGCGGCAAACAGGGTAAGTACCGTTGGGGCATGTCTTTGGATATCGTCGAAATCGCTGGAACCAATTGCTTTGTCCCATATTGCAGGATAGATGAGCCCGTGGGCAAGGAAGACCTGCGTTCTCAGTTGGTCCACCGGCATGTAGAAAAGGCTTCTAGCTCCATTGTTAACCTTCGTTGATTCATCGGTTGCTTTAACGGGTTCAATGATTTTTTCGTATAGTGTTACTATTTTATGAATATTGCCGCTTTCATAAAACGGTAGCTGAGGATTTGTTTCTTCTTTCCGCGAATCTTCAGATTGACCTGCCTCCCTGATCAGATTCAACTTCAAAGCTTTTTCAAGCGGAATGCATCTTTTTTCTCCTTGAGGGCGAATGCAAGCCTTCTGATTATGAACAAAATCCAGACCATCTTGAAGCACCTCGTATGTTTTGCCATTTTGGCTGAACGTCTCTCCTTTTGTCATAAATCATGCCTCACTTTCTCTAAAACGGTACGTCTTCTTCTGGAACCGGAGTCTCTGCGTCCAAGGCATTGTAGGTGCCAGGATCGAAACCAGATGTAGGATCGTTTTGAGGATCGTTTAGATCCCTGAAAACGAATAGCTCCTTTCTTGCGCGTGTGCTGGCAACATACCATTCTTCCGGGATATTTTTAAAGAAATTTATACGCGGAATGATGACAACATCGAACTCTAGCCCCTTGGACGATATAAAGGTCGTGACAACGTAGCGTTCCAGGCTGTCGGGTACGTCTGTTTGGCTGTGGTACTTCGTAGCAGTAATGCCCATATTCTTGATTAATGTGTAAACTTCATTCACGGATTCACCAGAGAGTCGCGATTCGGTTGCGAGCGGACAGAGAATGGCTACATTGCCTTCTGCATTCTGAAGGATTGTTTTCAAATGCTGATTTCTCTGATTATTGTCATGATATGAAATGACGGTCGGCTTCGGTCCGCGGCGATTAGAGCGGAGAAGGCGTTCCGGGATTGCCTCATCCCAGGCGACTTGGTTTGTTTTGGGGATGAATTGGCGGGCAAAAAGATATGTCTCATATGTATTTCTGAAATTTCTCCCCAATGGGAAGCGTCGGTAGGGTCCGAAGTCCGTTCTCAGAATGTTTTCAATCTCTTCTATTTTCGCCCCGTGCTTTGGATGGACTTGTTGACCGTTATCAGCCCCAACGAAAACGCGTTCAAAATACTGTGGAAGGACCTGATAAACACAAAGAGGCAGGTCTTGACCTTCGTCGATGAGAAGTTCTTCTATTTGCTGGCCTGATAGCGGTGATTTTCGAATGCGTCTGGCCATCTCCTCTGGTGTCGGTGGCGCATCAATATTGAAACCGGAATTAGTGAGCGGACAATACCACTTATGAAATGTACTGACCCGCTCCCTTGGGACACTCTGGATGTTCGCAAGGTTGCGAATAGCTTGCACGAGCATGTTCTGGAAAGTTACCAGATGAACATTGGTTCGCTGGTTGTTAATACGAACGAGGCGATAGATCGAGACCGTTGTTTTGCCGCTGCCAGGGCAACCGGTGACGAGTGCGCTTCGGAAACTGTCATCGTCGATCATGCGAAGCATTTCGAGACCGTCAGGTGTTCCGCGCATTTCTTCCAGGGAAGGCAGATGAAATTCAAATCGTGGCATTAAGTTCTAATTATCCTCTCACTGTTCATAATCGCTTCATAATGGCACCGTTAAAAAAGTTCACCCTGTTTACCTTTGCCATGTCCATACTGCGAAGGTGGTTCTGAGATCAAAGATTTCTCCTGGCTCTCTGTTGATTGATGAGCATCCATAGCAAGTAACTGCTGATAACCGGTTTCTCCCAGGAGATTGCGGGCGTGGAGATGGCACTCGCGCCAGGATTCCTCAGGGGATTGGGCAAGTTGCCAGTCATAGAAACGGGGGCCGAGGCGAGAGGCGACAGGCTGGGGATGTTTCGCCCGTTCATCATGGCCGAGGCCATAGTCGGCAAGGCACAGCGTTTCTGGGAGCAGCCAACCTTCACCATTGTTCTGATTCAGGAATGCCTCGATACCTTTCTCCCGATCACCGCCGCAGGCGCGGATCTTCTCTTCGAGGTCGTGGAACGCAACGAGGGTCAGGACCGTGTGGCGGAGTTCCGGGTCCTTGCCTTTGTCAACGCGCCAGAAACCCTTTGGAGAAGGTACAACTACCGACAATCCTTTCTGTAACGATTCCCTCTGGTTGTCGCACTCCCTCAGAATCCATTCGAGATCTGATGCTTCCAGATTGAACAGGGCCGCAATCAACACATCAAGTATACAACGTAATCGCAATCGTTCCATATCACTCATCGCGCATTGAGACATAGGCCCCCGTGCAGAATCAACTTGAAATCTTGGAGATGCAAGAGACAACCATTCACCAGCAAACGCCTGACTGCATAGCGAGAGAGACGCACAAATGTTAGTAATGTTGGTTACCTGGTTTTCAATTATTGAAGGTATTGGACTTTCATTCAGTAGATAAGGCGAAACATACATAACACCGCTTCCTAAGCGGGCCCTGAAACACCAGTCGAAAGACAATGAGTTCAGGACAGCGGATTGCGATAGAGTGAATGTAAAGACACCGGAATCGCACCGAAAAACAGGAACAGGGTGGGAACAAGGACAATTTGGAATAGGTGCGCAGATCATTCCTCTGGTATTCGTAGCCGATACTATTGCTATAAGGGATGCTTTGGGCACGGGAGAGTAATTAGACGAGTTAATGAAAGTTCTCGCGCCCATAAGATACTGCGGGAGAAGGCACTTGTTTGCCCACTCTATATCAGACCATTGAGCGCCCCTTCCTTTGCCGCTAACCCAGCCCTTCTGGCTGAAGTCGAACTGGCCGATCATCCGGCCTTCGTATAGCGGCAGGGCAATGTCCTCAATGCTATCTTCACGAATCCAGGCGTCGGCCTCACGGGAGAGGATAATACCGGCCAGGATGTCAGCCCGGGGGATGGGAAGGCTGTCATAGGGCGGCTGGGCGCAACGGACACCCCAGAGGGTGCGCTGAACATCACCCGGTTTCAGGAGATGGCCGTGGACCTGGCGGGCAAGGGCGACGCGCTCCTCCGGACCGGCGGTCGTGTCGAAAAGCCATTCTTCTATTTCTATTTCGATAGGTCGAGGATTGGCGGCATCAACACTCAACTCGGCCCAGAGTTCTTCAATGGGGCGCCAGTTTCCCTTGAGCCAGCGGCTGTATTCGTCAGGGCGGTAGCCGTCGGCTTCCCATTTTGGGCGCGGGGGGAAGAGTTTGGAGTCGTTGGTCATATCGAACTCTCTGGAATACTGGATTCCCCAGCCGTCAGGGCCATCGTCTCCGAGGAGGACGGAGTTGGTGTAGATTTTCTCTAGGATTTCCAGATCACGCTTTGACTGGATTTCGAGGATGGCGAGCGATTTAGGGCTGAAACGGGCAACCTGTTCGCGGCTGTAGGGCGTGACAAAATCCTCGGCGTTTTCCCAGTCTTCGAGTTTCCGGCGCATGAAAGCCGTCCGAATCGCCGCCGTGTTTCCGCCTTTCTGGATGATCACGGGATTGAACTTGAAACGGCTGTCGATCTCGAAAACCTTGTCGCGGTTTTCAAAGCCAAAGAGCCATTCCCAGCGGCAGTGGTCGAGGAAAAGGCGGCGCAGTCCGCCCGTACCGTGATCCGAATAGAGACCCGAGGGAACAATGAAGCCTAGACGTCCGCCGTCACAACGCAGAGCATGGGCCTGCTCCAGAAAAGCCTTATAAAGATTAATGTCGGCTGCTCCTTGGTGGCGGAAGGGGTGGCCCGGGTCGGCAAAGCCTTGGCCCTTTCTGCGGGCATCCCGCCAGCGGGCATGTAAAAGTTGGTTGTCTCGGCCGCGGGTGATGGTGAAGCGGTCCACGCTCGCCTCGTTTTCGTCAGGATCTCCAAAGGGGCTTGCGGCATAGCCCATATAGTTCGATTGGGCGCGGAAGTCTGCATTATAGTCGAGCCAGGTCCTTTCAATGCCCTCATCTTCAAAAAAGCCGGTCTGGCGACGCAGGGCATCCTGCTTGCCGTAGGTACGATAGAGG
>JAAYKM010000149.1 GCA_012522415.1 Deltaproteobacteria bacterium
AACTTTGCCAAGCTGCTGCGGTGGGCAGCCGCTTTTTTGCGTCTAATTTTCCAATGGCTTTCTAATTATCAAAGAACCATCTCTTACGGTAACGCTTTATCAAAATAGACTTTTTCAGAACCGACTACAAAGCGTATTGACATCGACGGTGTCGTTTCCTATACTGCCGCTCCCTGAGTGTGGCTTTGCACAATACATGGTGTGTGGCGTCATCCATGGGGACAGGATTGCGAGATTTTATCCGGCTGCGGAATTCCATTGCCTTTGTGGGGCTTGAATATAAAAGGAGGTCGATAAAGAATAACCGGTGAACGAAATATCCCGAATGAAGCGTAACAGAGCGGCTGTCATTATTCCGGTTTACAACCACGAAGAAAAAGTGGAAGAGGTCATCAGGCAGGCAATGGATCTGTTCCTACCTATTTTTATTGTCGATGACGGATCCACCGACGCCACTTACGAGCGGATTAAGGACATTCCAGGCATCACCGTCCTCCGTCACGCGAAGAACATGGGCAAGGGAGCCGCCCTTATGACGGGCTTTTCCGCCGCCGCCCGTACATCCGAATGGGCGATTACCGTGGACGCCGATGGTCAGCACAACCCGGCGGACGCCTGGAATCTGTTCCGCGTTGTACCCACCGAACAGCGACCCATTGTCGTCGGGTATCGCAAGGGTATGGGGCGTCGTCATGTTCCCCTCGCCAGCCGTTTCGGCCGGGGTTTTTCGAACTTTTGGGTTCGGACATCCGGTGGTCCCTCCCTCCGGGACACCCAGAGCGGTTTCAGACTCTACCCCCTACCTGACATATTGTATGTCCCGGCAGACGGCCGACGCTTCCAGTATGAAGTGGAAATCCTGGTTCGGGCCAGGTGGCGGGGGATGCCCGTTCTGGAAGCCCCGGTCGGCGTCACCTATGCTCCCCGCGGGGAGCGCGTATCTCATTACCGGGGATTTGTCGATTTCTTCAGAAACGCCTCCACATTCAGCCGCTTGATTATCCTGCGGTGGTTCATTCTGCCTTTTGTCAGGATCAGGGGATGCTGAGGTATCGGCCGCGTCTTTTTCGCTGGATTCTGGCGATACTGATTTTCCTGTCTGTCGCGGTGCTTTTTACCGTCGGCGTTTATCGGCTCCACTTCGATACCGACGTTTTGAACGCCCTTCCCCAGAATGACCCTGTGCTGGTCGATGGTCGTTATGTTTTCCGACATCACCCCGTTCAGGGTCGTATTGTGGTTGATCTGGGTCAGCCTGAGGGCGATACGGAACGGCTTGTCGCCGCCGCCGGATTGATCGAACGACGGATGAGGGAAAGCGGCCTGTTTCGCCGGGTTGGACTCGAATCGATGGGTCGGCTCTTGCCGGAGCTTCTCCGCCACACGGTTGACCACCTGCCCCTGCTTTTCAGCGCGGAAGAGTTGGAGCGACAGGTTGCGCCCCTGCTGACGTTGGAACAGGTTAGACATACACTGAGCGAGCATATCCAGTCTTTTCGTAGTCTGGAAGGGATCGGCCAGTCCGCTCTGATTGCCGACGATCCTCTGGACTTCAGAAACCTTGTTTTATCCCGTTTGTCCGGACTATCCCCTTCAGAAGGGGCCACGATACATCGCGGTCAGCTACTCTCGCCTGACAGGATGCATCTGCTCATTGTCGCAGAACCCGTCAAGTCCGGAATGGACACCCGCTTTGCCCGCCAGATCGCACTTTTCATGGAGCAGACAGCTCAAGAAATCACAGAACACTATGGCAGGGAAAGCGGCTTGGCCTTGACCCCGGTCGGCGCCTACCGGGCGGCTCTTGACAACGAGATCAACGCGAAAAAAAACATCCGGCGGGCAATCACATTTTCTACCCTGGCCATCGCCCTGTTACTTTTGGTCGGCTTTCCCCGGCCCCTTATAGGGCTGCTGGCCCTGTTGCCGGCTTTCATTGGCACGATGACGGCCGTTTTCGTCTATTCCCTTTTTCAACCATCCATTTCGCTGATGGCGGTCGGCTTCGGTGGTGCCATCATTGCTTTCACCGTCGATTACGGGCTGACCTATCTGCTTTTTCTTGACCGCCCCTACGAAACACGAGGGATGGACACCACGCGGGAGGTCTGGAGCCTGGGCTTTTTGGCCATGCTGTGTACCGCGACCAGCTTTGCCTATCTGGGTTTTTCCGGATTCCCCGATTTGGCCGAAATCGGCCTGTTTGCCGCGTTGGCGGTGATCTTTACCTACATTTTCTTCCATCTTGTCTATCCAGTAATCTTTCCCGTCATGCCGCCGGCCAAACGAGAACCTCTGTTGCCCCTTCAGCGCTTCGTCAACCGTCTGACGTCGTCCCGCTCCTTGGGGAAGGTCTATGGGGCCGTGTTGCTGGGATTGATCATGCTCTGTTTCGCCCGCCCGGAATTTAATGTGAATCCGGATTCAATGAATGCCGTAACGAAAGAGACCCTGAAGGCGGAACAGTTGATTCGGGACATCTGGGGCGATATTTTCAGCAAGGTTTACATTCTGGTAGAGGGCGGAGATGCCCGGGATCTGCAGCGAAAATGCGACCGTCTGACGGTGCTTTTGAATCGTGAAGTGGAGGGAAAACGCATTTCCCGGTTCTTTGTTCCCTCCCTGATCTTCCCCGGTGAGGAACTGGCCGGATCCAATCTTGGCGACTGGAAGCGCTTCTGGAGCCCTGAGCGCCGAAAAAACCTCAAGGACATGCTGGCGGCGGAGGCCCGCCTCCTCGGGTTTTCGGCAGAAGCCTTCGATTCCTTTCCGGAGCGAATCGCCGGTGGTCAGATTTCGCAAGCGAAGTTCGATCTGCCGGAACATTTCGCCGGACTGCTGGGTATTTCCGGTATTGACAGTGGGTCGCACCGGTTTTTCGTTGCCGCCCTCGTCCCCGGTCCACAGTATGACGCCGGCGTTTTTTTCCGGGCATTCTCGGGAATCGATTCCGCCCGGGTGTTTGACCCGACTTTTTTCGGCGAACGACTTGGATCGGTCATGATGTCCGCTTTCATCCGCATGGCGGTGATTGTGGGGGGGATAACCGCCCTGTTGACTTTTATCATTTTATGCGATTGGCGACTGGCCTTACTCGCCCTTCTGCCGACAGTCTTCGCGATGATCTGTACGCTGGGCACGCTAAATCTTCTCGGAGAACCTTTGGGCGTGCCGGTTGTCATGGTTTCCGTGGTGATCATTGGGATGGGAGTGGTCTATTCCCTGTATTTTGTGAGGTCTTATCAGCGCTATTTTCAGGATGATCACCCCGCCATGGGCCTGGTTAGAATGTCCGTGTTTCTTTCCTTTGCCACGACGTTTCTTGGTGTGGCGGTTCTGGCTCTATCGGATAACGCCATGCTGAGGAACGCGGGGCTTGGCCTCGCTTTGGGGATCGGATATTCCTTTTTGGGGGCCGTCCTGATCGTTCCACCGCTGCTGGGAAGGATCTTCATCCCCGTAACGCTGCCGGATGAACCGTTTGCCCCCGGATCGGCCCGGCACCTGGCCAGGGTTTTCACACGCTATCGACACCTCGACGGCTATCCGCGACTTTTCGCGCGCTTCAAGATCATGATCGACCCCATGTTTCCGCGATTGGCGGATTTTGTGAAATCACCGCAAGTCATAATTGATATCGGCACGGGGTTCGGGGTGCCCGCCGCCTGGCTTTTGGAACTGCATCCACAGGCGCGTCTTTACGGGATCGAACCAAACCGGAAGCGGGTGGCTGTCGCATCGCGGGTGATCGGTACTCGAGGTCGCGTCCAGGCAGGCCTGGCTCCCGATCTGCCGGAATTTACTGGACGGGCCGATACGGTTCTGTTGCTCGACATGATCCATATGCTGACGGACGACGAGTTATTTTTGACGCTAAAACGTGTCAGGGAGGTGCTCACCCCAACAGGAACGGTCATTATTCGGGCCACTATACCGTCAGGGCAAGGGAAGCGGTCTTCCTGGTTACGCAAAATTGAAGGAACAAGAATCAAACTGGAGGGAGGCGTTTCCCGTTTCCGAACGGCAAAAGAAATTGTGGAAATTCTTTCCCGAGGGCGTTTCCAGATCCTCCATCAGGAGCCGGACAGCCCGGGCAGGGAAGAAGTCTGGTTTGTCGCAGGTCTGCGTGATGAATGAGCCGCGGGGGAGGACATGAAGGACCGTTTCTACCATCTGCTGATGATTCTGTCGAAAGGAGCGGGGATCTGGCTGTTTCGCCTGGTCGCCTGGATTATCGCCACGGGGTACTTTTGTCTGTTTCCATCCCGTGTCGCTGTGAGCGTCCGCTTTTACGCCGCACTCTTTCCGGACAGACGCAGGATAGGCCACCTCTGTTGCGCCTGGAGGCAGTTTCACGAGTTCACCGATGTCTTTCTGGACCGTTTTCTCCAGAACGAGGCTTACCCCATGTATTTCACCCATGAAGGCTGGGAATATCTTGAAAACGCGGTGAAACAGCGCACGGGAGGCATTTTGCTCATGAGTCACCTGGGCAGCTGGGAACTGGCCGCCCATAGACTTCTGCAATCCCATGGCCGGGATCTTCCGGAAATGAAACTCCTGCTTTACATGGGCCGGAAACACAAGGAACAAATTGAGCATCGCCAGAAGCAAGACCTAGCGGCCCGAGGTATCAAAATCGTTACCGTGGAAAAGGAGGGGAATGCCCCGATTGATATTCTGGAAGGCATCAATTTTCTGAAGAGCGGCGGTATTGTATCCCTGACGGGGGACCGGTCCTGGCGTAAAGACCAGCGTGTCGTACCGGTAAGATTTTTGGGGCACGAAGTGTTTCTTCCTGAAAGTCCCTTTGTCTTCGCCCTGCTGTCCCGTACCCCTCTCCTGATCTTCTTTGCCACAAGGGTTGGACGTTTTGCCTACCATTGCCAGGTTCTCACACCAGTTTACGTGGAGGCCAAAAATCGGAAGGACCGGCAACGTGCCATCAGGGAGGCGGCCCAGACCTATATCGATGGACTGGAACGGGTTGTCCGTCAGCATCCGTATGCCTGGTTCCATTTTGAACCCTTTCTCGGACGGAAACTGGAGGAATAATCATCTCGATATGAAATACCTGATCAAAAATATCGCGGCACGCCTGGCCCAAAAAGACGCAATCAGAAAAGCCATTGCGGAAGGCAGCGATTGTCGTGTATATACGAACCGGTCGCGCCTCAGGATGGCGGGTTTGTTCCTTATGTTCATCAGTTATGTGATCTGCTGGCCGGTCATTGCCGCGCTGGGGTGGCTTGCTTATCGCATCGAACTGTCCATGATTGTGATTGTGGGCGGTCCTGTTGTGTACGCCGTGGCGAGTCTGGTGTTCTTCATCGGTCTATATCTGGCCGGGAAAGACTATGCGGAGGCCGTGATCAAGCGGCTCATCAAAGGTCTGTTTGAAAGGATTCTGGGCCCCCAGGGTGATCATGTTGGGTGTTCCGGACAAGAAAAGGGATGAACGGCGATATTGCGCCGATGTCAGACCATGTGATCGGAACGGCCAAACAATATATCGGGTCAAAGGACATGCCATGAATGAACTGATAGAAGAATTGAAGGTTAAAATCATAGACAGTCTTAATCTCATCGACGTATCGCCTGCGGATATGGATGTCAACGCACAGTTGGTGGGCGGCGACCTCGGGCTTGATTCCATCGATGTGCTCGAGCTTGTGATGATGCTGGAAAAGGATTACGGGGTCATTATCGATACCAAGGAACTGGGAATAGAAGTTTTTGCTTCCATCGCTGCCCTGGCGAACCATGTGTTCCATCATCGGACGGAGACAAATGATTGAGTGCCCCGCGAATTTTCATTACAGGGATGGGAATCGTCAGCCCGCTTGGAATCGGTGTCGAGGAAACCCTCACCTCGATCAAACAGGCCCGTTGCTGCCTTAAACCCCTCCAGCTGTTCTCTACCCCGCAGGCACCCCTGGCCGTCGGCGAAGTTGACTTAACCGATTCATCGGGAGGCATGCCCCGTACCCACCTTCTGGCAATGAAGGCCGCCACGGAAGCCATGGGGCAAGCTGCCGGGCCGCCGGATGCCGTGATCATCGGTGTCACCACCGGTGGCATGACCTTGACGGAAGAACTCCTGGAAAAAAAAGAGAAGGATTCCCGGTGCTATAACCTGCATTCGACATCCACCGTCGCGGAGATCGTTGCCAGGAGATTCGGTTGCAAGGGGCCCGTTTTGGCGTTATCTACAGCCTGTGCTTCGGGTCTTGCGGCCCTGAAGGTCGCTGCGGAGATGTTGCGGGCCGGCCATGCCAGGCGGGTACTGGCCGGAGGCGCGGACGCCCTGTGTCGCCTGACATATTATGGCTTCCATTCCCTGCAGCTCGTCGACCCGACGGGGGCCCGTCCCTTCGACCGCATGCGACGGGGCATGACCGTGGGCGAAGGAGCAGCGATGCTCATGTTGACCGCTGCTGATGAGCCTCCACCTGGGACTTTGGCAGAATATCTCGGCGGTGGCCTGTCATGTGACGCCTATCACCCCGCCGCGCCCCATCCGGAAGGGGAAGGCGCTTTACGAGCCATGACAGTGGCCCTGGATGATGCCGGGATCAGGCCGGAAGAGATCGACTACCTCCATCTCCACGGAACGGGAACTGCCGATAACGACCAGGCGGAGGCTCGAGCCATAGAACATCTGTTCGGTGAGAAGTCCATGCCGTTTTTGTCTTCCCTAAAGGGTGCACACGGTCACGCCCTGGCTGGTGCCGGTGCCATGGGCGCAGTCATATCCATTCTTGCCGTTCAGTATGGTCTCATGCCCGCCAATGTAGGCTTCAGCGCACAGGATCCTTTATTGATTCCCGTTCCCCTGGGCAGACCTCAAACCGCCCGCGTGAAGAAGGTTTGCGTGCATGCCTTCGGTTTCGGCGGGAACAATGCCGTTCTGGCTTTTGGGGAACCGGATGGGCACAGGGACAGTCGTCTGGTTGCCGCCTCCGCGATTACGAGGCAACCCTATTTTTATGTCCATGGCCGATCCTGTCTTTCTGCTGCGGGTGATATTGAACAGACCATGGCGCAACTGAAGGAGGGGAAGCCTGTTCGGGGTATTGTGCCAGATACGGATATTTTGAAACCCCTTGATAATAGAGCTGTACGTCGGATGAAGAGGCTTTCGCGCATGGTTTTATCCCTGGCATTTTCTGCCTGTGGGAATGAAGCGGCGCGGGCCGCCCCCCGCGCCATTTTTTTTGGGACCGGGTGGGGAAGCCTCTCTGAAACCTATGATTTTATCAGTAAACTTTTTGCTTCTGGAGAGCGTTTTACGAGTCCGACCGATTTTATCGGGTCTGTACACAACGCGCCGGCGGGACACGCCGCCATTCATTTCGGGGCGACCGGCCCGAACGTCACCATAACCGGCGGTCAGGGCACTTTTGAACAGGCCCTCTACTGTGCGGGTCTCCTGAAACAGGATGGCCCCGTTCTTCTGGTCGGCGCAGATGAATACCACAAAACCCTGTCGCCGCTGCTCGATGTTTCCCCGTCGACGCAAGCGCCCCCCGGAGACGGCGGTGCAGCTCTGTATATGTCGAGCCAGTCCTCGGGCGCCATCTGTCGGGTTAACGCCTGCTTTGCGGTCCTTGCCGATGCTGAGAGTGCCTGCATTCCCGCAATGATTTCCTCTCTGGGGGGGGGGACCGGAATTCGGGAACGTTTTGGTCTCGTTCTCGCGGGTCTCCCACCGGCTGAGCGTGAGGAGGCGGAAATTAAGATGGCATCCTTTCTGGCGTTGACGGCATTCACCCAGCCCGTGGTTGATTACCGACGATTGCTGGGCGATTTTGCTTCGACTTCCGCCGTGGCGGCGGTTTTGGCTGTGTACATGGTTGAAACAGGGCAGATACCGGCCGCGTTCTGCGGAAATGATTTTTTGGGTTTGGAGGGAAAGGGTATCCTGGTCCTAGGGTTCGGTCGTCATGTGACGGCACTCGAGGTTTCCCCATGGTGAAGCGGGCGAGGGATCCTGGGAAAATTCTGGTCGTCGGTTCCGGGGTGGGCGGGTTAACGGCGGGCATTTTACTGACCAAACTGGGCTATTCAGTAACCATTGTGGAAAAGAACGCCGTACCGGGAGGGCTTCTCCGCGGGTATCGACGATCAGGAATCGATTGCCCCGTGGGCATCCACTATCTGGGCTCTTTGGCCCCAGGTGAGCCCCTCAGGCGATTGTGGGATTGCCTGGGGGTAACAGAACATGTACCCCTCGAGCGGATGGGCCTTGATGGACCCATCGACCGATATGTCTTTGACGATTTCGTCTTCGATCTTCCCGAAGGCCTGACCGCCTTCGAGGATAGCCTAAGGCAATCCTTTCCAGCGGAACAGCGGCAGATTGCGGCATTTATTGAGGAAATGAGACCGGTTTTCGAAAGTTTTGCGCGTCTTGACATGCTCACAACCCGGGGAATACAGGGCTCACTGGATAATTTTTCCCCTATGGGTGAGTATGTGGCTCGGCTGAACTGTTCTTTGCGCCTAGTCAGTGTCCTCGCAGTACCTACTACCCTCATAGGCATCCCATTTCACGATTGCCCGCGCTTTTACTACTATATGATTCTCGCCTCCTATCTTCTTTCATCCTGGAGGCTTGTTGAAAGCACCACCGTCATGACAGACAGGTTTATCCAACAATTTCAGTCTCTTGGTGGGGAACTCCTTGTCGGTGACGCTGTCGATTGTGTCACCGTGAATGCCGGGGCTATAAAAGGCCTGCGCCTCAAGTCGGGCCGCTGCCTTCCGGCGGATACCGTCATCGCGGCCATCCACCCACGCAACGTCCTATCCATGCTTCCCCCAAAAAGCCTTCGGCCCGAGCACGAGGCGCGCATAACGGGACTGGAAAATACAAAGGGGCTACTCGTCGTTACATTGGCAGTGGATGACAGGTACCATGCAGAACGGCCCTATAACCTCTACCGCCTTTACCCGGAAGCGGACGGCTCCCTGTCACGGGGGTCCTTCCATCAGATCAGAAGAAGTAACCAGCCGGAGACGCTTCTGTTGACCATCATGACCACAAGCGGGATTGACGAATGGGCGCCTTGGCTGGATACCCGGACCGGACAGCGGGGGGAGGAGTATGAAGAGGCCAAGTGGAAAAGGGCCGGAACCTTGCTTGCCGATGCAACCGACCTTTTTGGTTCTTTACAGGGTATGCGGGTTATCGATATTTATACGCCATTGACAATTCGCGATTGGGTGGGCAGTCCCGGAGGCTCGGCTTACGGGATTATGCGCTCGTCCGCGCAGCTCTTGAAGACCGCCTGCCTGAGTCGTCCTTCTTTGGCAGGTCTGTATTTCGCGGGCCAGAACATTCTGGCTCCCGGAATCTTAGGTACCACACTGGGCTCATTTCAGGTGGTCAGGCGCATCATCGGCCGGAAACGGTTCGCCCGGGAAATCATGGAGGAGTGCTGTTGAAAATTCTGTTGATTTCCACCAATACCGAGACGGATCCTTATCCGGTCTACCCCATCGGTCTGGACTATGTTGCCCGCGCAATCGGAGACCGTCACCAGGTTCTGGTCATCGATATGAACCTGATAAGCGATGACGCAGCGCTCGTGACCATTCTGTTGCATGAAAAACCCGATTTGGTGGGTCTGTCCATCCGGAATATCGACACCAACGATTCGACTAACGTGAGGGCTTTTTCGAAGAGCATCGGGGAGTTGATCCGCCTGATTCGGAATCATACCCAGGCAAGGATCATCCTTGGGGGAAGCGGTTTCACAATTATGCCTGAAGCGTGGATGCATTGCCTCGATGCGGATTTCGGGGTGATTGGTGAAGGGGAACGCTTACCTCTTTTGTTGACGGCTCTGGAGAAAAAGGAAGATCTAGCGCGCCTTCCCGGGATTGTTCGGCAGGGTGACCCCGTTGTTTTTCCCGAACCTTGGTCCGGAGGCTTTCATCGCGGACCGCTGCCGAACCGTGACAATACATCCTTCTACCTGCAACGTGGGGGCATGCTCAATTTGCAAACGAAACGGGGTTGCCCCTTCCGCTGCATCTATTGCACCTATCCACATATTGAGGGCAAGACCTTCCGTCCCGTTCCTCCCGATGAGGTTGCCGCCACGGCAAGAATGCTCCAGGATGCGGGAGCACGCTATCTTTACATTACCGATTCCACTTTCAACGGAGATTATGACCAGAGCCTGGCCGTCGCATCAGCTTTTCAAAAAGCCGGTGTGTCCGTTCCCTGGGGTGCCTTTTTTACCCCGACCAATCCCCCTCGGCATTACTACGCCCTACTCGCACAGGCGGGACTTCGTCACGTCGAGTTCGGAACGGAATCCCTGAGCGACATCATGCTGGCGGCGTACAAAAAACCCTTCCGGATGAAAAATGTCCGAGAGGCTCATCACAGGGCGGAAGAGGCGGGACTCAATATCGCCCACTATTTCATGCTAGGGGGACCCGGTGAATCCGAGTCCACCCTGAGGGAAACCCTTGACAAGACATCGGACCTGGGCAGGGCCGTTTATTTTGTCTTCAACGGTATCCGCCTATACCCGCACACGCAACTGTACGACATTGCCCTTCGGGAAGGCCAGATTTCCCCTGCGACGGATATGCTCAAACCGATTTTTTACTGGTCCCCTGGACTGGATGAAGAAAAAGCACGGGAGATCTTGGCGGGTCATACGGAAGGCAAAGCCAACTGGCTGGTGGGTTCCGGCGCGGAAAAAACCGCACGGATCCTTGCGAGGATGTACGCAAGGGGTCGGGTAGGTCCCCTCTGGGAGTACCTGATACGATGAAGCGAGAAGAAATCTGGAGGGAAGCAGGCTCTTCGGCGGCGATTCTCGGTTTTATCACCCTCGCCGGCGCCCTGCTGTTGGGTCTTGTTTTTCCGATTATGGCTGTCATACCCTTGGCGTTTTTTATTCTTTGCTGTCTTGTGGCTCCTTTCATACCCGGACTCGGTTTTTTTCTTCCCGTAACCAGCCGGGGGACAACAGACAAGACCGTTGTGTCTCTCACTTTTGACGATGGACCGGATCCGGCCACCACCCCTTTGCTTCTTGATTTGCTGGAAAAACACAATGTGAAAGCCACCTTTTTCGTCACCGGGGAACGGACCGCAAAGTACGGTCTATTGATAGACGATATGACCAGAAGAGGTCACGAAATCGGCAATCACTCCTTCAGTCACGATATTTTATTGATGCTGCGGACAAAAAAGCGTCTTTCTCGTGAAATCGTTCAGACGCAAATACAGTTAAAGCGCTTCGGAATCCGTCCCCTCGCTTTTCGCCCTCCGGTGGGGATTACCAATCCGAAGCTGGACTCCGTTCTGCAACGCCATGGCCTTTTTTGTGTTACCTTTTCCTGTCGATCTTGGGATGCCGGAAACCGTTTCGTTCGGGGTATGGGGCGTCGCGTTGCGAAGAAGGCCCGACCTGACCACATTATCGTGCTGCACGATATCTGTCCGCCGGGGAAAATTGCGCCCGTGGATTGGATTGCCGAGGTCGAATTGATTCTCGTCGGTCTCATGGAGAGAGGGTTTCGTATCATTCCCCTGACGGAATTGCTCGGTCGGCCCGTTATGGCCCGTATAGAAAAAGGCGACGATTGATACCTTGAGAACGTCATCGGCAAAAAAATATTGATACAGACGGGGATAGATGATAAGGCATCTAAGTTAAACGTATCGTGAATTATTGACCTTATTCCGTGACCACATCGCTCTGCCGGGGAGAGCCCTTTCAGGGACGGCGAGTAAAGGGTACACGGAAACGCGATATGGCGATGAAGGTCGTATCGGTGTGCATCAGATGAATGGGTTTCGATTATGTGAGGTGCATGACACATGGCCGCAGAACCATGGCACAACCTATTCAGGGATCGGGACGCCATGGGTGCCATGGCAGACATCCGGGCTACCGTAAAAAAGGATTCGCCCTGGTTTTCCGGACACTTTCCCGGAAATCCGATCGTACCCGGCCTGGCCATCCTGGCGATGGTGAAAGAAGCGATTTGTGAGGAAGAGTCCGTTCGGGGGAAAGCGATCCGGGTTGAGCATGTCCGGCGGGTGCGGTTCCGACTGCCAGTCAAACCGGACGACATACTGACCCTCTCTTTCACCCGATCGAGGCAGGCAGAAAACCTTTCCTATTCGTTCAGGGTTTTTCTGGACACGAACCCGGTTTGCAGTGGTGTGGTGGATGCGGCTATTCTTTCGGAATGTTGCCTGGGAGAGTGAGGGGAGCCGTTGAACGATGGCATGGTCCTTGAGTTGAATGAAAGCGTATTGATATATTCAGGAGGAATAGATATCCGTGAACAAAGAAAAAGAGACCCTGATCATCCGAATCGCCGAGATTGTCATTGCCGAGTTGAAATTGCAGGACATCACGCCGGACATCTTTGATCCGGATCTTGATCTGGTGGACGAGCTGGGGGTGGACAGTATGGACCTCGCGACAGTGGTGCTCGTGCTGCAGGATGAATACGGCATTACGATTGATGAGGATGATTATCCAAAACTGAGGAATGTTCGTCTGATAGCGGATTATATTGAACAAAGACTACGGTCCCAACGATAAGAGCTGACAGCGAATTCATGAACAACACGGGAAACATAGCCGCGGCAACAGCGGATATCGGCAACAGGAAGTGGAAATTTGCCGAGCTTTTAGCAGAACCGGACATTGCGTTGCGCTGGGAGAAGGTCAGAAAGTATTTTTTTCTGCGGGAGTCGACCTATGACATGACCAATCGCTGCAACATGCGCTGTGACGGCTGTTATTATTATGAAGGAGAAAAACAGTTCGCTCCGGAGAACTGTGACCCGGAGGCGTGGCGCAGACTCATGCGGGAGGAACGGTCCCGTGGTATAACCTATGTGGTGCTCGCGGGTGCTGAACCATCCCTTGTTCCAGAATTGCTTGAAGTTTGTTACCAGGAAATTCCTCTGGGCTGCATTGCCACCAACGGCCTCATTCGAATTCCTGAAAGTGTGGATTATCGGATACACATTTCCGTCTGGGGGAATGATGAGACAAGTTTTCGCACCCGCCGTGCAAAGAATCTTCTGGAACGCCAGATCGACAATTATGCGGGAGATCCTAGGGCCGTTTTCGTGTACACATTTACCCATGACAACATCGAGGAGATCTACGATGTCATAGACGTACTCGTCCACCGGAATTGTTCCGTAACCTTCAACATATTTTCCTCCCCGGTGGCTTATACGGGGGGGCTCAGGCATGACGGGACCTCACTGTTGCGAACCCGTCGCACCATGATGGATTTGCTGAAACGGTATCCAGAAAACATACTGTTTTCAGCCTACAATGTTGTGGCCCACACTGAACACGCCGGGCTTCACACGCTTTACGGCTGTTCGTATCCCCGGATGAACACTTCCACCGACATAGGTCTTGGCCGATCTTTCCGTCAATACCGGACGGATCTCTCTTGGGACCGACGTGTCGCCTGCTGTGTTCCGGATACGGACTGCGAAGATTGTCGGCATTACGCCGCCGGCAGCGCTGTGGTCACCGCCCGTCTACATCGTCATGTGGTTGATCCGGAAACCTTCAGCTCTTGGCTGGATTATGTAGATACCTACCTGGCTGTTTGGGTAATGGGTTATGTGAAGGGGAGAAACCTCTGCGATAAAATGGTAGAACCACCCGGTAAAGTTTGTTCGGATTAGTAACCACTCGTATCGTCATGTTTTTATGATAAAATAGCGGATGAAATACCATCATATCTTATGAAAACGATTAGTTCCTTATTGGATGCGGCTTGGCATGAGCGTTACCGGAACATTGCACGCCTGAATATCCGCAGCTCCATTTACGATGTGACCAACCAGTGCAATCTGCGCTGTAAGGGATGTTTTTTCTTTTCTTCCAACGAACATATGGCGGCGTCCGATGAAATGGACCTGACGAAGTGGTACGCTTTTGTTGCCGAGGAAAAAGGGCGGGGTGTCAATCTTGCCATACTGATCGGTGGCGAGCCGACACTTTATCTGGACCGGGTCGAGGCGTTCTACCAACAGCTTCCGACCTACTGTGCTACCAATGGGCAAATAAAGATCCCGCGGGACCGCTTTCCTGATATGATGGTGGGCATTTCACTTTGGGGAGACGCGGAAGACGAAATAATGCTTCGGGGGAAAGATACGTTTGCCGTATCGCGACGACATTATGAGGGGGACCCGTATACTTACTATCTCTACACCATTACGCCGAAACAGGTTGGCCGTATCGAGTCGGTGGTCAAAAAAATAGCCGACGCGGGCTTGAAAGTTCACTTTCAGCTCCTGACGAATGATGAGGGTGTCGAAGGGTTTTCCTGGAATGAGGATAAATTGCGCGATGTGCGAAGCGAGATGGACGACATGCTTGACCGTTACCCACGAACGGTTGTCTCCTGCCGTTATTATCATGAGATCATCACAACAGGTAAAATGATGGGACGGACGTTCGGGTGGAATGAATGTCCCTCCGTGACGGAACCGCTTGACACGCGGAATCCCCGACCAAAACGGCTCATTCATTTTATCCGTTGGGCTTCCGACCTTCAGACCATGCATCGGTGCTGTACTTCCGAAACGCGGGACTGTTCCACCTGCAAGGATGGGGCAGCCCATATGAGTTGGGTGATGGTGAACAAGCGTGAACATCTGCGTTCGACAGAGGATCTCCAAAATTGGATCGAAGTATACGAGATGTTTGCCAAGTTGTATCGTTTCATCCCCTGGTAGTTTCCCTTCATGAGTGTCTTGGCAAAGGGAAAAGCGGGGAAAAGACGGCCGGTGATTCTGGGTTATGATGCTGTGTCTCCCCTGGGACTGGATCTGACGGAGCAATGGGAGCAGGCATCGGCGGGATGCAGTGGTATCGGCCCCCTGACACGTTTCCCCTTGCGCGAGGGCTTTCCCGTTCGAATTGCCGGAGAAGTGGGCGCCATAGATACCGGGGCCTACCCTTTCCTTGTCTCCCGTGATATGTCCCAATGGACATCACCCCTATTTCCCTACGCCATGCTGGTGGTCCATCGGGCATTGCAAATGAGCGGCATAGAAATTACCCCGTCCATCGCACCCCGTACGGCCATCACCTTCAGTTCGGCCATCGGCGGTCTCGACGCGGTCCTGAAGGCTGACCGGCGGCTGGTTTCGGATGGCAGGTTGCCTCATCCGTTTACGAACCCCAACGCCTGCATTAACATGGTGGGAGGGAAGATATCGATTATGACCGGCGCGACGGGTCCAATCACGGCAACCATCACTGCCTGTGCCACCGGTTGCACCTCCATGATTATGGGAGCGCTCCTTATCGCGCAGGGCATGGCCGATATCGCCATCTGCGGTGCCGTCGATTTTCCTCTGGTGGAACCGATTGTGGCCGGGTTTGCCACGATGAATGGGGCATACCGTCCGAAGGAAGGTGCACCGGAGGAGGCTCCGGAGGGGGCCAGTCGGCCTTTTTCACGTAACCGGCGCGGATTCGTGGTATCAGAAGGGGCCGGTTGCATCATCATGGCCGCTCCGGATTTTGCCGAAGTATACGGACTGCAGCCACTTTTAGAAATGGCGGGCTGGGCCATGACGTCCGACGCCCACCATTTTGTCGCCCCGAACCTTGAAACCGTTCGTCGCTGCATTGCTGACAGCCTCAGCGATGCCGGCTTGCAAGCGGAGGATATTGATGCCATCAATGCCCACGGCACGTCGACCAAGGTAGGTGACAGGGTCGAATGGAGAGCCTTGCGTGATGTATTCGGGCCGGACATTCCCCCGGTTACGGCCAATAAATCCCAGACGGGACATGCAATGGGGGCCTCTTCCGCCATTGAGACGATCCTGGCCATGGAGAGTATGCGTAACGGACAGATTCTGCCGACGATCAATTACCAGGCGGATCTGGAGCTTCCCATTGATTGCGTGACCCAGGGCACACGGAACCTGGAGCAGGAATACGTCCTGAAGAATGCCTTTGGTTTCGGCGGTTGCAATAACTGCCTGATTTTGCACAGAATCGTTTGACCCACTGTTGCAAAACGGATAGGAAGATCAATCTATGAGGGCGCCATTAAATAGACGGGTTTTTGTCATTGGCTACGGTGCGGCGACGCCTCTGGGGAGAACCTTTTCCCTGAGCTGGCAGCGGGCAATAAAGGGTGAAGCCGGTTTTCGCTCTATAAGCCGTTGTCAAGTCAAGACGTTAAGCCATGTCGTGGGGGAAATTCCCGAATGGGATCCCCTGCAGCTCGGACTTGCCGATGAAAAGGACGTGTATAACTGGAATGCGGCTTTCGTCATTTTGACCGTGGCGATTTGCCGCCAGGCCCTGGAGCATGCCGCATTGGTTGTAGACCGGCATACGGGTCCAAAAACGGCCTGTCTGATCGGATCCGCCATCAACGGCAGCGACGCGCTGAGATGCGCCGTGGAAAACCTGAGGGAGAGGGGGCCTCTCAAGGTCAGTCCATATCTGCTTCCCAATATCTGCGCCAACCTTCCTGCGGGGAAGGCCGCAATGGAACTCGGCTTCACCGGACCGATTTTTTCGCCCCAGGGTGCATGTGCATCGGGGAATTATGCCCTTGCCCTGGGCGCCCGTATGATTCGGGACGGCGACTGTGATTTTGCCCTGGTCGGGGGGGTCGATATGCCGATTATTCCGGAAATTATTCACGGTTTTGCAAATATGAACGCAACGATCAAGATCCATCCCTACGACCGGGCCTATGGCGATCCTTCCCAGGCTTCCCGGCCATTCAGTTTGGACCGCAAAGGCTTTGTCATCGCAGAAGGAGCGGGTGTCCTGATCCTGGCCGCCGAGGAATCCATCAAGGCTCATGGCCTGCACGCTCGTGCCGAAGTGATGGGCGTCGGTTGGAGTGCAGACGCCCACCATTTTACGCGGCCCCATAAACAGACGATCATTCGGACCATTGTAGACGCCATCAGCGACGCGGGTCTTACTACGGATGATATCGACTACATCAATGCCCACGGCACCTCCACCATGGCTGGCGACAGTGCTGAAATCGACTGTCTGCGCACCATTTTTGACAAGCGCCTGCCTCGGATTCCGATTTCTTCCAACAAATCCCAGATCGGCCATTCCCTTGGCGCCGCCGCAGCCATTGAAAACGCCCTGACCATAGAGGGGATGGGGCAAGGAATACTCCTGCCGACCATCAACCATCTACCCGATTACCATTTCGACGATCTGGATTTTGTTCCGGATACTGCCCGCCGGCAGCATCACGAGATCGCACTTTCCAACGCCTTTGGCTTTGGCGGAACAAACTGCTGTATCGTTTTTCGAGGATGCATATGAGGCCGAAACCATTCCGTCCAGAACCTCTGAATGACAATCCCCGTTATGTCAGGGACTTGGAAAGCGGTCTGCTGTGGCACCGGTGTACCCAGCGGACGCTTTACGCCGACACGGACCGTTCCGCGGTGATTTATCATGCCAATTACCTTCGTTATTTCGAGTTTGGCCGGGCTTCACTCATGCGCGATGCGGCCTATCCTTATCGGGAGATCGAGGAAAGCGGTTTCGTTTATCCGGTGATTGAACTGGGTATTACCTTTTGGGAATCCCTGTATTATGATGATCCCATGTTTGTTCACACCCGTCCGGCAGACTTGGAACGGGTGAAGCTCCGGTTTGACTATTTGATTACAAACGCGGAATCGGGTGCTTTGGTTTGTACGGGGTTTACATGGCACTGCGCCTTAAATGCGCGGCGGCGGCCTGTGGGAATCGATCCCAAAACGATACAGCTCTGGAAAGCGTTTCCAAAATGACGGGGAGGACAAATTGGAACACCAGAGATAATAATGGGACTGGAGGTAACATGACGCGTGATGAAATCGTTGACCATATTCTGGAGATTTTTTGGAAGGAATTCGAGATAAAAAATCCCGGGCTGGACGATGATCTTCGGTCAGAACACGAATTTGACAGCATTGACGCAGTGGAACTGCTTCTGCAGATCGAAAAGCTGCTGGGGGCGGAGCTGAGCCAGGAGGAAAAAAAACAGGCTATGGATATCCGGACCATCAATCAGATCTGCGACTATATAGAAAACCTGGCCAAAGCCAGAGAGATAAAAATGAAATAAAAATATTTCTCGTAAAGAAGACCACATCGAAAACACATGGAAAGAAGAGTCGTCATTACGGCCTGTGCCGCCATTACACCCATCGGACTGACGAGAGAGGAAATGCTCCATTGCCTCAGGGATGGTGTATCGGGAATCAGACCCCTGAAGGAAGATGGTCTTTTATCCGGCCATATCCACTCGAAAGTATTCGGCACCGTTGATTATCCTGTTATCTATGACTTCAAGCGCACCTTCCGCAAAACCATGGGCCCTGTTGCCTATTATGCGTGCCAGGTGGCAAAGGAAACCCTTGAGCACGCGGGCCTTGATTCAGCCTTCATCACATCCGGTCGCCTGGGTGTTGCCTTTGGTTCCACCCACGGGAGCCCCACAGTACAGCGTGAAATCTACAAAACTTTCTTCGGCGGAACTCGTCAGGACGTGAGATCCATCGGCGCCGTCGATTACCTGAAATCCATGGTCCACACGACAGCGGTCAATATAACGAAGATGTTCGGCATTACAGGCCGCGTTATCTCGTCTTCCACAGCCTGTACAACCAGCAGTCAATCCATTGGTTTCGGCTACGAAATGATTAAGTTCGGCATGCAGGATGCCATGCTCTGCGGTGGTGCTGACGAGTACGATACAACGACCGTCGCTGTTTTTGACAATTTGCTGGCCTGTTCCACGGCCTTCAACGACAAACCTCACATGACGCCCCGTCCGTTCGACGCCAGACGGGATGGCCTTGTCGTGGGTGAAGGGGCCGGCGCTGTTTTGCTGGAAGAGTTCGAACATGCCCGCAAACGAGGGGCCACCATTCTGGGGGAAATCATCGGTTTCAGTTGTAATAACAACGGTGGTGATCTGATCCTGCCAAATCTTCAAGGTATTATACAGACGATTCGCGTCGGCCTGCAAAGCGCGGGGATTGATCCCAGGGACGTGGATCTTGTAAGCGCCCACGCCACGGGAACGAAAATGGGGGACATCATTGAGGCCCAGGCGATCCATAATGTTTACGGGAGCCGTCCTCCGGTGGTGGCACTGAAGAGCTACATGGGACACACCATGGGGTCTTGCGGCGTCATCGAAACGATCATTTTGCTCAATCTGATGCGGGAAGGCTGCCTCGTACCGACCCTGAATCTGGACGAGGTCGACGAACGCTGTGCCATGATATGTCACAGCCGCCATGTCGAGAACTTCCAGATTAAAATCGCGGCTGTTCAGAATTTTGCCTTCGGTGGCGTCAACACAAACCTGATCATCCGTAAACCGTCTTGAAGGGGATCATCCTGGGAAAAAGAGGCAATGACCAAATTACGAGGCACATGGATGGATTTCACCGTCACCCTGATCCTGTGGGTTTATTATATCCTGGGTTTTCTTCTGTTTTTTGCCCCTTTCTACCTTATCGCTTTTATCCTTTCGCGCAACCGGGAGAAGGCCTTCCAGAAGTTGAACCACCTGTTGCACCGAAGGTTTTTTGTGTTATTACGGATCCTGATCCCCCAAATCACCTGGTACGTTTCGTCCGAAGTCCGGGCCATGCGTTCGTCCGTCATCATTGCTAACCACCGGTCCTTCCTGGATCCGATCCTCTTGGTTTCACTCTTTCCAAAGCAAAAGACCGTCGTCAAGAAACGGTACTTCCATTTCCCGGTGTTTGGATGGATCTTGAAAATATCCGGTTATATCCCCGCTTTGGCGGCGGATTCCGGATCGGAGATTCTTTTCGAACAGGTTGGGCGGATGAAGAACTACCTGGTAGAAGGAGGAAACCTTTTTATGTTTCCCGAGGGAACCCGGAGCCGCAGCGGCCAGGTTGGAACGCTCGGCCGGGGAGCGTTTCGTATCGCCAGGTTCTGTCGCAGCCCTATTCAGGTGGTGAGGATCAAAAACACAGGACGTTTGTTTATTCCCGGGCGGTTTCTATTCAACACCCGGGAACGATTTACCGTGTCCGTCGAACTGGCGGGAACCTTGGCGCCGGATTACGATGACGACGCATTTTCTCTCTCGGACTGTATGGAGCAGGCACGCGCCTTGCTGGAAACAGGGAGGGCGTGATGGTGGCAATGCCCCCTCCGTCTGAGGTAATCCCAAACGGCTGGCGTCGTTTTCCCTGTTCGATTTCAGTTTTACCGTATCTCCAGGACCATCATGTGGCCGGAAAAACGATCTTTCCCGCAGCGGAGATTCTCCAGCATCTGGGGGGAACCGTTGCGAACGTGCAGCCGGAATTCTGCGTTACCGTCATGGGGCAAGCCGCTTTCGGCCGTTTTCTGGAAATCGGACCCGACGATGATGAAATAAGGGTCTTTCATGATGTGAAAGTAATTGAAAACAGCCGAATATCGGCCCGTCTGGTGACCGTAGCCCCATCCGGGCGATCCGCTATCAGACGGGAAAAAATCCACGCCATCGTTGATTTTCCTGGATCATCTGAGCACGACACCGCTTTTCCCTATGATTTGTCGGCATCGCTTGAAGGAATCTGTTTCCGAGTGTCCGCAGAAAAAATTTACCGTGATCTCATCCCCTTCGGACCGGCGTTCCACAGCCTTCAAGGCGATGTGTTTTTGACCGAGGGTGGTGGGTTGGGCAGAGTCCTTGCGGCGCCGCATCCGGCACCGCTGACGCCCTTGGGCTCGATCTTTCCCTTCGACGGGGCCATGCATGTGGCCTGCGCATGGAGTCAGCGTTTTCATGGTATTGTCGCCTTTCCCATCGGTTTCAACGAGCGGAGGGTCATGAATCCGACCGTTCAGGGGGAAACATATTACTGCCGAATTTTGCCGGTGAAGGTAACCCGGGAAAATTTCATCTTCGACATGGTCATTGCTGACGAACGAGGGAATCTCCGGGAGAGCATCAGGGGATTAACGATGAAGGATGTTTTCGTGGGACGCGGCAAGCCACCCTCCTGGATCCGGCGAGACAGAGGCGATTCCCTGCCTACACTGCGCGCAAACTGCCATGCCCTGGCCGTCATGGAGGATGGTGCTTTTTTCGATTTTGCTGAATTAGCCTTGACGCCGGTTGAAAGCGAACGGTTTGCAAAAATGGGAAGGCGCAGGCAAAGAGGGTATCTGATGGGCCGTCTGGCCCTGAAAATGTTGGCCCGTGAACTCGCCGGCGGGGAAAGGCTGACGCCGGCGCAGGATATCCACACGATGATGCCTGACGGGATCCGGCCCTGTTGTCCCCATCCGAGCGGGCAGACACCCGTTTCCTGTTCCCTTTCCCACGATCGTCGCTTCGCCGTCGCGGCCGTATCGGATGAGCCGATCGGAGTGGATGTGGAAGTGCTTTCCGAGCGGGTGCTCAAAGCCCGGCATCTGTTTATGAACGATCAAGAATCACGCCTGACCGACGCCTCTTCACTCGGCGTGATGCCTGCGGCGCTCAGGGTCTGGTCAATCAAGGAGAGCGTGACCAAGGCCATCAACATCCCGATCGGTGACTGCTGGCAGAGGACCGATGTTCTGGAAATCGGGGAACATGTCAGTCATCTGAAGGTCGATGGTCGAGATTACATTGCCTTTCACGACACCGTCGACGATCATCTTTTCACGCTGGCAAAGAGGGCGCCATGAAATCAACGCCGGAACAGACAAGGGGAGATACAGGACGATGTTGCTGGCTGTGATTTTGGTCGGGGCTTATCTGATAGGTTCCGTGAATTTTTCCATACTTCTTTTTTCCCTATCGGGCAGGGGGGATCCCCGATCCCGATTCAGCGGCAATGCCGGTGCGATCAACGTCTGGCGGCAGGCCGGGCTGGGCTGGGCGGCCCTGATCCTCCTGCTGGATGTGACCCGGGCTGTGGCTCTGGCTTGGGCTGCCCTTTATTGTTTACCCAAAGCCCAGGTTTCGTGGATTGGTCTAGCTCTGGTCGTTGGGAACAGATACCCCTGTTATCACCGTTTCCGAGGCGGTAAAGGCGTTGCCACTTATCTTGGTTTTACCATCCCCATTTCTCCCCTTGGGGCCGTCGTGTCGGCTCTGGTCTGGACGCTGTTCTACAGGGTGACCCATCTGCCCTTCGTGGCTTCGTTTTTGATGATCGCCATCCTTGCAGCGGGTACGATCACCGCACTTGGCTTTCATCCGTTTTCTACGATCGGGGTGGTGGCGACAAGCTTCTTCCTTTATTTCAATCACCGAAAAAATGTCATGGATTTTCTGGCTGTTCGAAAAAACCCCTCTGATGCATCAAATTGAATAAAGGAAAGGTGGAAAGAAAGATTGGCGGGTTCGACGATGAAAGGAAATCCCTGTATAGTGGCAATACGGTTTGATTGTCGGTCGCTTGGCCTGTGGGGGCCGGTTTGATTGTGAGTTTGCGTATCGATATTTGCGGACCATGCAGGAGGGATGGACAACCACCCCGGGAAATTCTTCTCCCGGGGTGGTTTGTTTCCCTTACACAGAAAAGGACTATCTGCGGATGTAGGTTTCCATGACAGCCTGCACACGGCGGTTCAACTGGCGGCCTTCATCCGTGTCGTTGGTGGCGATGGGTCTCGATTCGCCATAGCCGACAGCCGTTAAACGATCCGCATCGATCCCGAACTTGTCAACCAGGTAGTTCTTGATGGCATCGACTCGGCGCTGGGAAAGCTTCTGGTTATATGCGTCGGTGCCCCTGCTGTCCGTG
>JAAYKM010000150.1 GCA_012522415.1 Deltaproteobacteria bacterium
GCCTCTTCTGTGCTATCTTCTTCTTGGCAGTCATGTCTTCCTCCTTGGTAAGATGGTTTGGTGATGAAAACACCTTAACCGAAGAGAAAACTGACTGCCACTTTTTCCAGCTATCTGTACGGAGAGATTCTAACTTTTACATCTTATTCAACATCCTCAAGCTGATTTCAGTCACGGCATTTGCCCTACGTGCATGAAAAAGCTGTATCCGGAATTTGTAAAAAAAAGCTCCTAACAACCGCATCAACTCGGACTGGCAATTCCGCTACGCTCCATTGCCAGCCGGTTATGCGGAGCGTTTCAATGACGGAGCGGAGAGTGAGGGGATCGAATCCGCGATCCACCTCGATGATAAGGTTCCTGCCCGGATGAATACGGATTCCGGACTCGGTCCCGGTCACTCCCTCTGGAAGCAGCTGCAGAAACCCCCCGGCACGGAGTGGTTGTCCCCGGAATCTGCGTCGCCAGGCATGGAACTGACGCAGCCTGATCTGTCTGTCCCGGCAAAAGTCGGCAATGTTCAGGCCCCTTGTTGTCTGGTCCTCGATGATGGTGCGCCAATGGGCTCGCCGTTCCTCTTTGGTCATTGTGTCTTCCCTCCCGTAAAAGAAATCTTTCTTTCCGGAAGGCTATAACTCAGAATATGTCCACGGGGAGCCAATTCGGCTAAAGGGGAAATCTCTTGACCCTCGCAGGGAAGTCAAATAAATATAACGCGGCAGTTGCAACAAAACTGATTTGCATCAGTTGACTTTTTTCTGGATTCAGTCGGAGACGGCCATGAAGATGAAACATGATGAGTATCCAAACATATACAAGGGTATAGCGCTCATTGCCGATCCAATCTATGATTACATCGTTTTTACAGTGCCATATTCTGATGGTTCGTTCGAAAAAACGGAAAAAGATTTGATCGATTCACCCTGGGTTCAGCGCCTGCGGCGTATCTATCAGCTCCAAAGTGCCCGCTGGGTCTATCCATCGGCGGAACATACCCGGTTCCAGCATTCTCTCGGGACCATGCACAACGCAGGTGAGTTTGGGAAAAAATTATACGGCAGCCTCAAGGGTGTCTGTAAGGATACGCCGTCTTTTCATTATATCGAAGAATTGCTCCGCATTGCGGGACTCCTTCATGACGTCGGCCATGGGCCATACGGCCATTTCTTCGATGACCACTTTCTTGCCCGGTATGATTTGACCCATGAGGATATCAGCCAGCACATTATCGTAAGAAAACTTGGAACCCTCATACGCGGCGTGGTCAGGAGTCCCTCGGGACCGTTCAGTCCGGGTGAGGTGCTTGACCCAAAACAGGTCGCCTTCCTGATTCGCGCTCCGAAGGATGATCAGAAGGGATGGCCGAGATGGCTCGTTCTGCTCCGACAATTGTTCACGGGAATCTACACGGTGGATAACCTGGATTACGTACAGCGCGATGCTTATATGACGGGTTTTTCTCTCGACCTGGTCGATACAAAACGCCTCCTGCACTACACTTTTTACTCCTCCGATGGCCTCACCCTTCATCAAGGAGGGATTTCGGCTCTAAACCGCTTTTTGAACGCCCGATTGAATCTTTACACAAACGTCTATTTTCACCGGACCACCCGTGCCCTGGACCTGCACCTTCAGGAAATTTTTCTGGAGACGATGGGCCTGATTCTTTCCGGGAACCCGTTGTCGGATATGGATCGTTATCTGGCCTGTGATGAGTGGTTTTTGTTCCATGAAACACGGAATTGGTTGAACGACGCCGATATCAAGAAAAAGCGCCTGGGGCGGGAATGGAAGAAACTGTTCCAGCGGGAGGTGAAATGGAAAATGTCTTTTTCGACGGAAATTTCAATCGATAAGGTTCAGCGTGGCACCCGTTTCCTCCGTGCACCGGATTACGAAAAGCAAATCCGGGCTTTTCTGCCATCGGATTTGAAAAAAATACGGTTCCGCGTGGATCTTGCCACACAGGACCCGCGTCCCCTGAACCCCATTGCGGAATCGGAAAAAAGGATCCATATCTTCAACCCTTTAACCGGCAAAACATCGCCCGAACCTCTGAAGGATATTTACCGGTTTATTCCGGCTCGAGTTGTACATTTTCGGGTTTTTTCCATCAACCATTACGAGGACGAGGTATTGTCCAAGGCGGCGGAACAGTCCCTGGCGTTCCTTGAGGACAGTTCCCGGACCAATATCTGATCCACCAGGATACTCTATTTGCACATGGAACCGCAAGAAACGACAGACATCACACTTTTCGTGAGAACATCCGGAGAAGACATCGCACGATGGGACCGGCGCAAAATCGTTGATGCCCTGATTCGGGAGACCACAATCGACGTGGAGACGGCGGAAGGGATCAGCAAAGAAGTGGAACGACAAATCGTCGCATCCGGCATCGCACTCCTGACGACCAACCTGATCCGGGAAATGGTGGACGCGAAACTGATCGAACGGGGTCTGGAGGAGCAATGGCGGATGCACGCCCGGATCGGTTTCCCCCTTTATGACGTGAGACAGTTGATCCTCCACCAGAACAAGGAAAACGCCAACGTGCCGCACAGTCCCGAGGGAACGAACCTTGTCTTCGCTGAAGGCATCAAACGGGAATACGCCCTTTACGACGTGTTTTCACGGGATATCGGAGATGCCCATATTCTGGGAGACATTCATATTCACAGTTTGGGGTATGTGGATCGCCCCTACAGTTCTTGTCAGTCCTTGGAGTACATCAAGAAATTCGGTCTCGATCTTCCCTATTCCATGACTATTGCCAAGCCGGCAAAGCATGCGGAGGTTCTCCTCGCTCATATGGTTCGGTTCGGCGCCATTCTTCAAGGTCAGTTTGCCGCCAGTATCGCTTGGGATGCGGTCAATTTGCTCTTGGCACCCTATTTGGAAGGGAAAACCGAAAAGGAGGTCCGCCAGTTTGCCCAGATGTTGATTTACGAATTTTCGCAAATGACGGCCGCCAGGGGCGGACAGGCCATATTTACCGATATTCATCTGTACTGGGAAGTTCCCCGCCATTTTCGCAATGTGCCGGCCATCGGTCCCGGCGGGGAGTTCACGGGCAAGACTTACGGGCAGTACGGCGAAGATGCCCGGCGATTTGCTCTGGCTATCTTCGGAGTATTGAAAAAGGGGGACGCCATCGGCAGTCCTTTCATCTTTCCCCGGCCTTTTGTGCATATTACGGACGAATTTTTCCGGACGCCGGGGTACGAGCATTTTCTCCTCAAGGTCTGTGACGTCGCGTCGGACAAGGGGAATCCTTTTTTTCTTCTTGAGCGCGCCGAAGACGTACCGATGATGGTCTGCGGCACCCGGGGTTGTTTCGATCCCGGGGAAGGGGAAGGCCTGAATGCCTGGGAAATGCGGTGGGCGGCCATGCAAAATGTGACGCTCAACCTGCCGAGGGTGGCTTACAAGGCCAAAAGAAAAGATGTGGACCTTTATCGCCTGCTGGGGGAGCTGATGGATCTTGCGGCGAAAGCTCATCTTCAGAAGTGCAGCTTCATTACCAGTTTGCTTTCTTACGGAGAGGCCGGCCCTCTCGCGATTTTAGCGATGGAAAAGGATGGCACACCATATTTGCGTTTGGAAAGAACAAGCTGTCTCATAGGGGTACTCGGCCTGAATGAACTCGTTCAGATTCATGTCGGGAAACAACTTCACGAATCGGATGAAGCCGTGGCGTTGGGTTTGCGGGTTATTACTTTCCTCAAGGAAAAGGCAGAGCAACTCTCTCGGGCGCATGGCCTACGAATCATTCTTGAACAGTCTCACGCAGAAACCACGGCTTATCGCTTTGCCAAACTTGATTTGCGCTACTTTTCTCCGGAGGCGGGCCGGATTGTTAAGGGGGATTTGTCTAAAGGTGAAATTTTTTATACCAACTCCACTGATTTGAACGTGTCTTCCGTTTACGATCCCATGGACAGGCTGATATTGGAAGGCGCCTTCCATCCCCTTTTTGGAGGGGGGACGATTTCTCATCTATGGCTTGGAGAAATGGGGCCATCCGGGGCTGTGCTGGCGGATTTCATCGTCAAATTGTATCACCGGTCAAAATGTCGGACCGTCACTTTTTCACCGGACTTTACGATCTGTCCCGTTTGTCGCTCCGCCGTACGGGGGCTGCGGCAAAAATGCGATACTTGCCTCTCCGATGCCGTAGATTCTGTGTCCAGGATCACCCAATATTTCAGCAGAACATCGGGCTGGAACCGCGGTAAAATAGGAGAGCTGAAAGTGCGTTACCGTTATTCCTCTTCGGCATTTAATGGAGATAAGTTGTCGTTCTGACGTGAAATGATGTGGGAAATAATAATGAAACGCTCGTTATTGATAAAAAAAATCATACGATACGTTTTCCTGTTGATAGGAATATGCCTCCTTGGCTCCACGACGGCCAATGCAGAATTGACGATCGGGGATGAAAAAAAATTAGGTCAGCAATTTTACGATAGAATGCTTAATAACGGTTTCCTGATCCAGGAAAAAAGGATGAGTGATTACATCACAAAAGTCGGTATGACCGTATTGCGTTCTGTCAAAAATCCTCTTTTCGAATATCGTTTTTCTATTGTAAAGGATTCTTCGGTCAATGCGTTTGCCACGCCGGGGGGATATGTCTATCTAAATCGGGGCTTGATTGCCCTGGTTGCTTCAGAGGCGGAGTTGGCGGCGGTGCTGGCGCACGAGATTGCCCACGTCAACGCCCGGCATATTGCGGACATGGTCAACAAAGCCTCCAAAGTCAATATTGCGACTCTGCTGGGCGTTATCGCCGGGGCATTTATGGGTGGCGGCGATCTGTCGGCGGCGGTCATGGGATTTTCCCTGGCTACGGCGCAGACCATGACCTTGAAATATAGCCGGGACAACGAGGAAGAAGCCGATCGTTACGGTATGCTCTACCTGGTCAGGGCCGGCTATAAAGCGGAAGCTTCACTGAATGTTCTGAAGATGATGAGACGGTATGAATTCTATTCCAGTTCCGTTCCCTCATACTTCATGACCCACCCCGGAACGGATGATCGGCTCCGCTACATCGACGGGCTTTTGCAGACCACTTATGCCGAGGCAAAGGGGAAGGATGAAATTGTCGGACCTTTCGGGCGGATCAGGACCGTGCTCATGACGGGAGGGGCCGATGTGGAAGCCAAGATCAGATATTTTGAGGGGGAGGTGAAAAAAGATACAAAAAATGTCGACAGCCTGTATGGTCTTGGTGTGGTTCAGGCCCGGAAGGGGCTCTACGGGGAATCTCTGGCGACTCTGCAACAGGCCTTGCTTCTTGCCCCCTTGGATAAAGAGGTTTTAAGGGATATCGGTGTGAATTACTTCAAGTTAGGTCAGTATCCCCAATCTATTGATTACCTGTTGAGGGCGTATAAGATCGACCGGCACGACTGGAAGACATTGGCGTACCTGGGCAACTCCCATGAAGCGATGGGACTGTATGCCCAGGCCCTCGGTTATTTCCGTGCTTTGGAAAAAACGGATCTGGATGATGCGGAGATTTATTATAGTATCGCAATGGCCTATGGGAAGCTCAAGGAAATGGGGGATTCACACTACTATTTCGGCATTTACTTCAAAAAACAGAAAAAAACGGAAAGCGCCCTTTTTCACTTCAAAGAAGCATTGAAATATTTCGTTATCAACACTCCCAAATATCAGGATATCGAGAAAGAAATCAGATTGTTATCCATGGAAACGGATGCGAAGAAAAGACCTGAAGGGAAAAGAAGAAATTAAAGGTCCGCTTCTTCACACTGCCAGCCGGCCAATTCCCTGTTTGCATAATCCAGGTGTATTTTTTCCCGCAGAAAGAAGGCAAACAGATCGGCATCGATGTGATGATCTGCCGCCATGCCCTTCATGATCCGGATTGCATCGACCAGGGTGCTACCCCGGTTGTAAGGTCGGTCGGTTGCAGTGAGGGCTTCGAAAATATCGGCCAGGGCGAGGATGCGGGCCTGCAGGGGTAATTGGTCGTCCGTTAGCCCCTGTGGATAACCGGTGCCGTCAAGCCTTTCGTGATGACAGGCGGCGAGAAAGGGGACATTCTGGAATTTTTTGGGGAAGGGCAGTTGGGACAACATATCATGGGTGATGACGGCATGGCTTTCCACTATCGCCCTTTCTTCATCGGTGAGTGTCCCCTGACGAATACTCAGGTTGTAAAGTTCGTTTTCCGTCAAAAGAGGTCTTAATCCGTCTGCATCCATCCATTGCCGGCGGGAAACGCCTTGTAACCGTTCCAGTACATGATCGTTTACATCAGTCAGGCCAAGATTTATTTTTTCAATCAACGAGAACAAATCGTCGAAATCCGTGTTCTCTTCCCCCTCTTCTTCCTCTTTTCCTGTCGGTGGCGTCATTCCTTCAACCTGAAAGGCGGTGAGCCTTTTTTCCAGGGCATTGATCTTGTGATCCCGCTTCAATATTTCAAGGCGCGTTTTAATCAGTTCGATTCGATCGATGACCGCCTCGAGTTTGGTCGACTTGTTGACGATGTGCTCCGGTGTGACGATCTTGCCCACATCGTGAAGCCACGCCGCAATACGAAGCTCTTCGATCTGTGCCGCTGTAAAAAAACATTCGGCGAAAGGGCCTTCACGAGCCGCATTGATGCGGTCCGCAATCGTTAGGCTCAGATCCGCGACACGACGGACGTGGTCACCTGTGTACGGGGACTTTTCATCAATAGCGGTGGCGATGGATCTGATGAAGGCATGGAGAAGGGTTTCCAGGTTGTGGATCAGAGTGTTGTTGGACAGAGAGATTGCCGCCTGGGAGGCGAGGGATTCGGTGATCTGCTGTTCCCAAGCGGTGAAGGCCCGGATTTTCCCCGTTTCCGGGTCCTGGGCGTTGATCAGCTGAAGAACGCCGATCAGGTCGTTGTCGTGATTTTTCAGGGGCACCACCAGCATGGAAACGGATCGGTAGCCTGTCTGTTTGTCAAATTTCCGTGTGCCTTCAAAATTAAAACCTGTGGCATGGTAAACATTTTCAATATTGATCACCTTACCGGTCAGGGCGGCGTAGGCGGAAACATTCTGATGGTTCGGGCTTTCGTCCGGATTCCGCAGAGGAACAGGGGACCAGTCGATTCTTGTTCCGGTGCCCCCCATGCGGAGCTGAAGCGTGTCGTTTTGCACGATGGCGAATTGCAGCGTCAGTGCGTCGTCGGAGATGACGTACAGTGTCCCCCCATTGGCGTGGGTGAGTTTTTTCGCCTCATCCACGATCATTTCAAGAAGCCGGTCAATATTCTTTTCAGCAGTGAGGGCGGATCCGATTCTTGTGAAACGTGAAACAAGGTCTGCGGAATTTACGCCCTGTGTTTTCTCTATATGATGGCTTAAAACAGTCCCGTCCGTCTTTCCTGAAGGGGAAGCATGTTCCGGTGGGCCATTTTTTTCCCTGTTCTTTGACATGGTTTCTTCCAGAGGAACGCCGTTTAACTGCGGATGGCTATCTTTTTGACATACGCGGCCAATTCCGACTTGATTTGACCGAGGTCTTCCGGAGAAAGAGGTTTGCGGTTCAGGTACCGCTCATCCAATGTTTTTGAAGGTGTAAAGTTCTGCAGGACGAACAGGCGGGCTCCACGGAGCAATTCCCCCATTGCCCGAATGTCTTCCGGCGAGAGCAGATTGTCGACAAGGGTCGTCCGAAACTCGTAATCGATGGAGGCGTTCATGATGGCCCGGACACTGCTTTCGATCTCGTCTTTATCGACATTCACTCTGCACACTCTGTCGTATCGCTGTAAGGGTCCCTTGATGTCCATGGCGATATAGTCGAGGAGGTTTTTTTCGATCATGGACCGGATCATGGCCGAATGAGATCCGTTGGTATCTAGCTTGATCAAAAAACCGAGGTCGCGGACCCTGCGAATGAATTCCGGCAGGCCTTCCTGAAGCGTCGGTTCTCCCCCCGTAATGGTAACGGCATCGAGTTTGCCCCTTCTTTTTTCCAGGAAAGCCAGAATATCCTCTTCTTCGAGACAGGGTCCGTAAAGCTTCTCAATGACCAGCTCAGGGTTATGACAATATGGGCATCTGAAATTACATCCCTGCATGAACACAATAGCGGAGATTTTTCCGGGGAAATCGATCAGTGAGACTTTGTGTAAACCGCCGATCTTAATCATCAGAAACTGAAAGTCCGCCTTTGGTTGAACTCCTCCTGCTTGCCCTTGTTCCACTGTTTTACGGGGCGCAGATAACCTACGACCCGAGAATAGACCTCACAGGCATCCTGGCAGACCGGACAGGCCTCCAATTCCCCCTTCAGGTATCCATGAGAGGGACAAACGCTGAAGGTCGGCGTGAAGGTGAGGTAGGGGATATGGTATCCGGAGCATATTTTCTTGACCAGCCCCTTTAGAGCCAGGGGATTAACAATTCTTTCACCGGCAAATATGTGGAAGACCGTTCCTCCTGTGTATTTGGTCTGGATTTCGTTTTGCAGATCGAGGGCCTCAAAGATGTCATCGGTGTGGTTGACCGGCAACTGAGTCGAGTTCGTGTAAAAAGGTTCGGCCTGATGCAGCCTGACCTGTTCATCGTTTGAAAAGACCATATCCGGATACTTTTCCCGATCGATTCGTGCGAGACGGTACGATGTACCCTCGGCCGGGGTGGATTCCAGGTTGTAATTATTCCCCGTTTCCCGTTGGAATTGAATCAGGGTTGTCCGCATGAAATCAAGCACTCTTTTCGTAAAGCCCTGGCCCTCAGGCGATGCAATATCCTTGTTAAACAGGTTGAGGCAGGCTTCGTTCATGCCGACCAGCCCTATCGTGGAAAAATGATTTTTCCAGTATTCACCAAATCGGCCGTG
The DNA here is from genome assembly GCA_012522415.1 of Deltaproteobacteria bacterium. Classification (NCBI taxonomy): domain Bacteria; kingdom Pseudomonadati; phylum Myxococcota; class Myxococcia; species Deltaproteobacteria bacterium. The sequence goes on from JAAYKM010000150.1 coordinate 8,863, forward strand.
GATATTTCTCAGGTAAGATTTTGTATAGGGGTAGAGATTGCTATCGGTAAATTTTTCCAGAATTTTCCGCTTTGTCTCCAAGCTGTCCTTGGCGATGTTCATCAGTTTCTCAAGATGGGCCAGAAATTCGTCTTCGGTCGAACAAAGGTAACCGATGCGCGGCATATTAATGGTGATGACGCCTATGGAGCCGGTTAGAGGATTGGAACCGAAAAGACCACCGCCCCGGATCTCAAGCTCCCGATTGTCGATTCGCAGCCGGCAGCACATGCTGCGCGCGTCTTCAGGGTTCATGTCTGAATTGATGAAGTTGGAAAAATAGGGAACCCCGTATTTGGAGGTCATATCCCAGAGACCTTCCAGATTTTGATCATCCCAGTTGAAATCCTTCGTGATGTTATAAGTGGGGATCGGAAAGGTGAAAACCCGGCCTTTTGCATCCCCCGCCTCCATAACTTCCAGGAAGGCCCGGTTAAAGAGGTTCATTTCTTTCTGGAATTCCTGGTAGGTTTCCTTTTGCGGCTGACCGCCGATGATGACGTTTTGATCCCGGTAGTACTTGGGAACGGTGATATCAAGCGTTACATTGGTAAAGGGTGTCTGAAACCCGACTCGTGTGGGGACGTTGATGTTGAAAATAAACTCCTGCAGGGCCTGCTTGACATCCATGAAAGTCAGGTTGTCGTAGCGGATAAAGGGGGCCAGAAGGGTATCAAAATTTGAAAAGGCCTGTGCGCCGGCGGCTTCTCCCTGGAGAGTATAGAAAAAATTGACCACCTGTCCCAGGGCGCTTCTCAGATGCTTGGCCGGTTTGCTTTCCACTTTGCCGGAGACGCCTTTGAATCCTTCCAGCAGCAGGTCGTATAGATCCCAGCCGACGCAGTAAACGGACAGGAGACTCAGATCGTGAATGTGGAAGTCCCCTGCCATGTGGGCTGTCCTGATTTCCGGTGTGTATATTGCGTTCAGCCAGTAAACTTTGCTGACTTCGGAAGAGATGTAGTTGTTCAGCCCTTGGAGGGAGTAGTCCATATTGCTGTTTTCGTTGACCTGCCAATCCTTTTTTTTCAAGTATTGGTCCACGAGATCGACTTCCATACGGTTGGTGATTTCCCGCAGGCGGGCATGCTGTTCCCTGTAAATAATGTAGGCTTTCACGGTTTTGCGGTAGGGAGAGGAGATCAGAACCTCTTCCACGATGTCCTGAATTTCTTCGACAGTCATGATTCGATGACCAAAGAGCTGTTCCGCCAGGTTCAGCACCTTGATGGTGAGCTTCCTTGCAGCGGTCAGATCGAATTCACCGGTAGCTGTCCCCGCCTTGGCGATGGCATTGGTAATCTTTTCCGCGTTGAATTTGACAAGTCTTCCATCTCGTTTTCTGATCTTCGTGTGCATTGGAATCTCTCCCTTTCGACTGAATCGGTATACCGTTCCGGTATTTCAATAATAAAGTATAAAGTCAAAATAACCTACCGTTCAAGCAGGTTGTGTATGCTGTACCTGTGTTTTGAACATCAATATGTTGTGGTGTTATGAGGAAGATAATACCATATATTGATTTAAGCAAGCAAAAAGTTCACACGGTGAAAACTATTTTTCATCGGATCGATTCAGAGTGCAAGACCAATGTTCTTGATATGGATCTTTTTATCCTGTAAAATTCGCGCTATAAGGTGACATATATTTATGGCTGATAGCAGGAAGTGGATTATCACAATTGACGGGCCCGCCGGTTCCGGAAAGAGTACAGTGGCTAAGTTTCTGGCGCACGAATTAAACCTTCTGTATCTTGATACGGGAGCCCTGTACCGGTCCGTCGCATATAAAATTCTCGTTTCAGGGATGGCCGACTCCGATATGCTGGGGCTGCGGGAACTCCTTGCCAGGACAAAGATCCATCTTCAAAAAAATCACGAAGGCATGACTGTATTTATTGATCAAGAAGACGTTGGCCAAAAGATTCGCACGGAAGAAGTGGCCGTTTTGGCGTCGACCGTTTCAGCCATACCTGTCGTGCGGGAGGCGTTGCTGCCGATTCAGAGGAATTGCGCCCGAAGGACGGGTCTGGTCGCGGAAGGGCGTGATATGGGAACCGTCGTTTTCCCGGAAGCCGACTTCAAATTCTACCTCCACGCTTCAGCCGGGGAGCGAGGTCGCAGAAGGTATCTGGAACTCCTGGAAAAGGGAGTGACACCCGTGTATGAGGATATTCTGGCCAGCATTGCCCTGCGGGACAAACAGGATAGGGAACGGGAAATTTCTCCCCTTCGGATTCCAAGGGATGCCCATGTGATTGATACATCGAGGATGACAATCCAGGAAGTGATATCTGAATGCCTCGCCGTTCTTCAGGCATAGGGATGTCACGGGGTTTCTTTTGCCGTGGATGGCCTATTCTTCCGTATTTCGGGTGTTTTGTCTTGCTATTCTATGGTCGATGTGCTAACGGCTTATCTTTCGTGGCGGTACGAAAAAATTCGATGATGGGGGTAAAGGTAACATGGTTAACGAAAACAACCTAATTTCGCAACAGGAGGAGGCAGAGGAAATCAGGACGGATACGCCAGATGATACGGTGTCCGCCCAAACGAATGATGAACCGATGGATTTCGGGGAACTTTACGAACAGAGCCTCCAGAACGTGCAGTTTGGCGAGATCGTCACCGGGAAGATTGTCCAGATTACAAACGATGTGGTGATGGTCGATGTCGGCTGGAAGACGGAGGGACATATTCCCACCAAGGAGTTGAAAGACGCGGACGGCAATATTTCGTTAAATGTAGGAGACGAAATTGAGATACTCGTCGATAGGCGAGACGGGGAGGGCAATCTGATCCTGTCACGGGATAAGGCAGCCAAGTTGAAGGTTTGGGATGATATCAAGCAGGCCTGCAGTCAAAATGCCCTGATCGAAGGCGTTGTTGTCGAGCGGGTCAAGGGAGGATTGTCGGTGGACATTGGCATACCCGCGTTTCTGCCTGGCTCCCAGGTCGATATCCGGCCGGTTCGGGATCTCGACAAGTACGTGGGACAGAGCCTGACGTTCAATATCCTGAAGTATGACCGTAAGCGGAACAATGTGGTCCTCTCCCGCCGGGCCATCCTTGAGGCGGAACGGGAAAGTGAAAAGATCAAAACGCTTGAAAATTTAGAGGAAGGAAAGATTGTAGAAGGGATCATCAAAAACATTACGGATTATGGAATCTTCATCGATCTGGGCGGTGTGGATGGTCTGCTGCATGTGACCGATATGTCCTGGGGGCGCATGACCCGTCCCTCAGGAGCCTTTGCCAGGGGCGACAAAATCACGGTCAAGGTACTCTCATTTGATCGTGAGAGGGAGAGGGTTTCGTTAGGGCTCAAACAGTTGATGGAAAATCCATGGGACTCAATTTTGAGCCGTTATCCGATCGGTTCCATCGTCACGGGCAAGGTGGTTAATTTGACCGATTATGGCGTATTCGTTGAACTCGAGCCAGGGGTTGAGGGGCTCATCCACATTTCGGAAATGTTCTGGACGCGTGAAATAAAACATCCTTCCAAGGTTCTCTCGCTTGGCGAGGAAGTTAATATCATGATTCTCGATATCAATCCCGATCTGAAACGGATTTCCTTGGGCTTGAAGCAGACGATGACAAACCCCTGGGAGGCTTTGAAAGAAAAATATCCCGAGGGCAGCGTTCTGCAAGGGGTGATTCGCAACATCACAAATTTCGGTATTTTTGTCGGGGTAGAAGAAAGTATCGATGGACTGATCCACGTGTCCGATATTTCATGGCGGCACCGGGTGGTCCATCCCTCTGAAATGTACAAAAAAGGCCAGACCATCGAAGCCGTTGTTCTGCACATCGATCCTGAAAATGAAAAATTTTCTCTGGGGATCAAGCAGTTGGAGACGGATCCCTGGGAAACCCTTGAAAAAAGCTATCCCGTAGGCTCCTCGATTAACGGAAAAATTACGAACATCACCGATTTCGGAATGTTTGTTGAAATCGAGGAAGGAATAGAAGGTTTGATCCATGTTTCTGAATTGAGTCAGAAACGGATCAAGAGTGCATCGGAACTGCATAACGTGGGGGATGCGGTTACGGCGACGGTGAAGAATATCGACGCCAAAAACAGAAAGATCCGTCTCACTTTGCGTGACAGCGAAGCACCGCCGGAAACTTACCACGGCAATCAGTATCTGAACAACAAAGAAAACCTGGTATCGCCTCTGGGAGAAGCCCTGGCGGACGTCAAGATAGGAGAAACGGAACCATCCGAGTAGAAACCCGTTGGGAGCGGGTCATTTGACGATGAATCTGTATGACAGGAGGATGAGATGAGAAGACACCCCGTTCTTTTCGGCATCCTCTTTTTGATCTGTGCCGGCTTTGTGTTTTTTCTGGTCCTCAATGGGTTGCTCAAATCCGGTGGAGGCGGGTATGCCTTGCCTGCCGGTGATAAAGTGGCGATTGTCACCTTGGAAGGTGTTATCACCAACTCCGACCGTATCATCCGCGAAATAGAAGCTTTTGCAAAAAATGACCGCGTCAAGGCCATTGTTCTTCGTATCGACTCTCCAGGAGGCAGCGTGGCTCCCACACAGGAAATCTATGACGCCGTACTGGAGGCCGGTAAAAAGAAAAAAATCGTTGCATCCATGGGCTCCATTGCCGCATCGGGCGGGTATCTTGTTGCCTGCGCCGCCGACCAGATCGTCGCCAATCCGGGAACCATCACGGGTAGTATTTCCGCCGTGATGCATTTTGCCAATATGGAGGAGTTGATGCGCAAGATCGGGGTCAGCACGTCCGTTGTCAAAAGCGGAAAATACAAGGACATCGGTTCCCCGGCTCGAGAAATGACGGAAGAGGAAATATCTTTGCTCCAGCAACTCGTGGACGATGTGTATGATCAACTTCTGGAAACGATTTCCGTCAGACGAAAAATAACGAAAGAAAACCTCAGCCTCCTGGCCGATGGACGTATACTGACGGGCCGTCAGGCTCAGAAAGCCGGATTGGTTGATTTCCTGGGAAACCAGAAATATGCTGTCCGTTTGGCCGGACAGATGACCGGCATTTCCGGAGATCCTGCCGTGGTTTATCCTCCTGAGAAAAAAGCTTTTATCCTGGATTTTTTGCTGAAGAGTCTCGTCAGGTCCGTGAAACAGGAGCTTGTCCTGGATCAGCCAAAAATGGACGGACTGCAGTACCTTTATTGCCCCCAGTAGGGGGGTGTGGGCTACAAAGAGCCGGGGGATGATCTGAGTCGTACAGGGCGCTTTACCGGCTATCCGGCCGCGGATGTTCCCATTGCCCGTCTTCATCTCATTGATTTGATGCCCGATTCCTTGGGAAAGGGCGGGCGGATTGAAATCAGGGGATGGGCTGGTTTCATCCCACAGCAGGCAGGGCAAGCCTGCGGAGAGGGCACGGAACGGTACACCGCCTTGTCCACCCGCGGAAAAAGGGCGTCCTCAGCCCGAGGCTGGCCCTCGAAATTAAGAAAGGATCGCTGATAAACATGACGACCTATAACACGATCCTCCTCGAATGCAAGGAGGAGGGATATGTGATCATCACCATGAACAGGCCCGTGGAACTTAACGCTTTATCCAGGGATATGAGACTGGAATTGACGGATTGCTTCACCAGACTGGAGGGGGACACATCCGTCAAAACCGTCATATTGACGGGTGGTGATTACGTTTTCTCAGCGGGAGGCGACATCAAGGAGATGTCGGCGTTGCCGGACAGCGAAATCGAAGCTTATTTCCGGTCAATTTTCGTCTGCCTGAGGCGGATCAACCTGTTCCCAAAACCGGTGATTGCTGCGGTGAACGGTATCGCCATCGGAGGCGGCTTCAATCTGGCCGTAGTTTGTGATCTGATTATCGCTTCCGACACGGCTATTTTTGGTCATCCGGAATTGAAATTGGGGCTCAATCCCCTGTTCAACCCTGTTCGTCAGCTGGTCGGAATGGCCAAGGCGAAAGAAATCACCTTGCTCGGAGAGCCCATCGCAGCCAATGAAGCCTTGCGAATCGGGTTGGTGAATAAGGTGGTTGCTCCGGAACGACTCATGATGGAAGCGGAGGGAATGGCCAAAGAGATTTCCAAGCGGTCGGTCCAGGCCACGGAAGTGGTGAAAAAAATATCGTCCATGGTGCCTCATCTGGAGGTCGGCGCGGCGCTGTCGCTCGAATTCGAGATGAGTACCTTCCTCTTTTCACGACCGGAGCGAAAGACTTACATGCGGGAGTTCCTCATTTCGGAAGAGATGAGAAAACGAAAACGGCGGCGTCACCCTTAGCCGTCCCATTCATTGGACAATGCGAAATCCCGGAGCTGATCACGTCGCTTTTTGTGTTGCAACTTCTTCAGGGCTTTGGCTTCGATCTGGCGGATTCTTTCCCGGGTAACCCCCATCATTTCGCCCACTTCTTCGAGCGTAAAGGGTCCATAAATACAAGCGATCCAGGTGCAATTCAGAAAGTTAGCGCTTTTGATGCGCCACTCACAGTTTATGTCCTGGCATTCTTCCGTGATAAGATGTCCATATTTTTTGCACTTATAGATGTTGAGCATGGAATTTGGATTTTTCATCTTTTTTCCTCTACTAAATCGGGTCCTGCATCAATCAAAAGGTGAGTTGAGGTGGAAGATAGCGATTCTCTCCGGGTTTGTCAATAAAGATGGCCTTACAAAGAGCCGAAAAGTGGTCAATATATTTCGGCGGCAAATTTTGCCAATTCCGACTTTCCGCGAATTCGTTGATATAGGAACACCAAAAAAAGAAAAGACGCAAAGAAAAGGCGCCGTGAAAGAGAAAGGGGTATCATCTTTTCGGCTGGTTATCGGGTCTGGGTGTGTCTGATGTTTCCATAGATGTACTCTCCGATATCAGCGGCGGTTTTCATGATGTCCTCCAGGTTGGCATGGACAAATTTCCGGTTATGGAGCACAAGTTTGCCATTGATGATCACGGAGGAAACATCGGAACCGGATGCGGCGTAAACGAGATGTGATCGGACGTTATAAAGAGGCGTCAGATGGGGCTGGTTCAGGTTGATCAGGATCAGGTCCGCCGCTTTGCCGACTTCCACCGTACCAATTCGTTGATCAAGGCCAAGGAGTCTTGCTCCGTCAATCGTGGCCATTTTAAGGACCGTCGCCGCATCGAGGATAGTCGGGTCCATCCGGGTTACCTTGCCCACCTTGGCGGCCATTCCCATTTCCCGGAGCAAGTCCAGGTCGTTGTTGCTGGAGGCGCCGTCCGTGCCCAGACCGACGAGGATGCCCCGCTTCAATAATTCCGGAACGGGGGCTATGCCGGCGGCAAGCTTCATATTACTTTCCGGGCAATGCACGACTTTTGTTCCTTGCCGGGCAAGCAAGTCGATCTCCCCGTCATCAAGCCAGTTGCAGTGTACGGCAATCGTACTGTCGTCGAGTACGCCCAGTGTGTCCAGAAAAAATGCGGGTGATTTCCCATGCCTTGTCTGAATCATCCTGCATTCATCACGTGTTTCTGCCAGGTGAATGAGGTAGGGCACCTGCCATTGGCGGGCCACGGCCTTGATATCCTTCAGCGTTTCCGTTGAACAGGTATAGGGGGTATGGCAAAATAGGGCGGTATTGATCAGGGGGTGGCGATTTTGCCAGCGGTTCAGAAACCGGTGGGCGGCTTCGGTTTTATCCCGAGGATTGGGGATGTCGGGGGCGGGAAAATCGATGAATCCCTGACAGACGACAGCACGCATACCCATGTCCACCGCTGCCTGGGCGATCCGGTCGACGAAAAAATAACTGTCGCAGAAGGTCGTCGTCCCGGAAAGGATCATTTCCGCCATGGCCAAAAGGGATCCGGCATAGACGGTTTCTCTGTTCATGAATCGGCCCTCGGCGGGGAAAATGAAGTGGTTGAGCCAATCCATTAAAGGGAGGTCGTCCGCCAGTCCCCGGAGCAGGACCATGGGCAGATGGGTGTGACTGTTGATCAGTCCGGGCATGACGAGATACCCCTCTCCCGGGAGCACGAGATCGGCCCGCTCTTGTTGCCCTGACTTCGTATCATTTGCGGAAGAACATGTTTTATCCCGGATGAAACATACGAGACCGTCACGTATGCCGATATCGGCCCGGGGCAGAAGGTCAGGTTCATCCGTCATGGTAAGAACACGGGCATTCGTGATGAGAATATGGGGGATCTTTTCTTGCGGTAGCGTGATCATTCTCTCAGTCCCAGACTGGCGCCAATACGCCCGGCGATCCGACGAACCTCCGCCATGATCCTTTCTTCGTTTATCGTTGTCAGTCGGCGTTTTTCCATGACAATTTTGCCGTGGATGAGGACCGTGTCCACATCGGAACCGTTGGCGGCATAAACGAGGTGCGAATTTGCATGGTACATGGGGGTCAGATGCGGTTTGTTTGAATCAATCAGAATCAAATCGGCTTGCATGCCGGGTTTGAGCGATCCCGTCCGATCTTCCATTCCCAGAACGGTTGCGCCTCTGCATGTTGCCATTCGGAGGACCGTTTCCGCAGACATTGCCGTCGGGTCGAGGCAGGCCAGTTTGCCGAGTTTCGCCGCGGAATCCAGTTCCTGAAACATGTCCAGATTGTTGTTGCTGGCGGCTCCGTCCGTCCCAAGCGCGACAGGAATACCTCTCCTGATCATTTCGGCTGCCGGCGCGATACCCGAAGCGAGTTTCATGTTGCTCCCCGGATTGTGGACAACCTTGCAACCGTAGTCGGCAAAGATCGTCATATCCTCGTCATCCAGATAAACGCCGTGAAAGGCGATGAAGGAGGGGGCAAGGAGCCCCATGTCTCTTAAATAATGGGTGGCTTTCATTCCCAGCTTTTCGTCTAATAAATTTATCTCTTCTTTGCTTTCCAGGAGATGCATCGCCAGAGGCAGGTCGTGCTCCCTGGCCAGATCCTTTGCCTGCTGCAACAGTGATTGACTGCATGTGTACAGGGCGTGGGGTTCTACCACGATATTGACCAGAGGATCATCCGCCCATTTTCTGATCAGACGACGGGTATAGGCCAGGCCTTCTTCAGGGGTTTTCGAATTGGCTGAAGGGAAATCAAAGAGCACTTCTCCGATGAGACAGCGCATGCCGGCTTCTTTCGCCGCACACGCGGTTTCGTCTTCAAAGATATACATATCACAGAAGGTGGTTGTGCCGGACTTGATCATTTCGGCGCAGGCCAACAAACTGCCCCAGTAGGCCAACTCCGGATTGACATTTCTCGTTTCGGCTGGAAAGATATAGTTGTTGAGCCAGTTGAGCACGTCCATGTCATCGGCGATGCCCCGGAAACAGGTCATGGCCGCGTGGGTGTGGGCGTTGATCAGACCGGGCATGACAATGCCGCCGTTGGCATCGATGACCTTTCCTGCATGATAACGGGATAAAAGGAACGGTGTTTCTCCAAGGGCGAGAATTTGTCCGGATCTGATCGCCACGGCGCCGCCCGGAATGACCCGGTCATGTTCATCGAACGTCAGGATGCGCCCGTTCACAACAAGAATATCGATCTCTTCCATGACAACATTTCCCTGTGTTTCCATATGACGAGCCGGGCCATGGCTCATGGTATCCCTGAAAGGACCATACCGCCCAGCCCTGTGCCCGTGTAATTAGCACAGGATCGGACTTGACATCAAACAATATCCGTTTCATATGGTTCTCTAAATTCATTTTAAGGAAGAGGGAAAAGGGTTGGCACCCACAAGAGAAGAGGCTCTGGCGCTTTTGCATCGCCATATTCAAAATGAACGCACGCGGGGGCATTCTCTGGCGACTGAGGCCGTCATGCGGGCCTTGGCTTTACGATTCGATGAAGAACCGGATTTCTGGGGTATGACGGGGCTCCTTCACGACCTCGACCTGGAAATCGTCGGTGGTGATTTGACGCGCCATGCTCTGGTGACGGAAGAGATTTTGAAGGGCGAAGGTTACGATGCGGACATGATCGCAGCCATCAAAAGCCATAATGACATGCTTGGAACGGGTCGGGAAACAGCCCTTCAGCATGCCTTGGCGGCGGGAGAGACAATAACGGGTCTGATCATGGCGACGGCCATGGTTTATCCGGACCGGAAGCTCGCCAGCGTGAAGGCCAAATCGGTGTTCAAGAGGATGAAAGAACGGGCATCCGCCTCGTCCGTCAACTGAGAGAAGATTTTGGAATGCGAGAAGATCGGCATTCCTCTTGCTGAATTTGCCCAACTCTGCCTGGAAGCCATGCGGGAGATCAGCGACGATCTGGGCCTCTAACCGTAAGCAATGATTTGAGATCATTAAGGAACGGATCAGGATGACACAAGAAGAAACGGTATTCATTCCTTCGTCGGGATCGATGGAGGGTCATTTGGCGGGATTGAAAACCCTCCTGGCGCGTATGGAGACTCCTTACCGGCGGGGTGATACGGTGGGCATCAAGCTTCACTGGGGTGAAAGGGGAAACTTACGCTATCTGTCCCCGGTGTTTGCACGCGAAATTGTGCGTTGGCTTCGTGACCAGGGAGTTGGTGCTTTCGTTTTCGATACGACGGTCTTGTATTCCGGGGGGAGGAGAAACGGGGCGGATGCTCTCCAAACGGCGGCGGAGCATGATTTTACGGAGGATTATTTGGGCTGTCCCGTTGTCATTGCCGATGGCCTTGATGGACGGGAGCTCATCGACTTGCCCGCCGGTTACAGACATTTTCAAACCGTACAGGTGGCCCGGGTATTTGATAGGGCAACCGGATTTTTCATTCTTTCCCACTTCAAGGGGCACCTGGAAGCGGGATTCGGCGGTGCCATCAAAAATATTTCGATGGGGTTTGCTTCAAGGGCGCAGAAGCAGCGTATGCACAGCGATGCCAAGCCGGTTTTGATTCGCGGGAACTGTACGCGATGCGGCACATGCGTTGAGGTTTGCCCTGTCCAGGCCGCCCACTGGGAAGACGATGGCTATCCCGGTTACAACCTGGAAGTCTGTATCGGCTGTGCCCAGTGTATCGGCCTTTGTCCCGAAGTGGCGCTTCAGATCAAATGGGATACGGACCAACTGGTTTTTCAGGAGAAACTTGTTGAGACAGCCGCCGCTGTCTGGCGTCTGATCCGGGGAAAGACGCTGTTGGTTAATGCGCTGTTGAATATCTGTACGGAGTGTGACTGCCTGCCGGGGAAGCATCCACTGATTGCCCCCGATGCCGGTTTCATTGGGGGATACCACCCGGTTGTGCTTGACCGCCGATCCGTTGAAATCGTCGGCGCCCCCCTTCTGGATAAAGCGCATCCGGGATTGCCATGGAATCGACAGTTTACCTATGCGAAAGAACTGGGTTTTTTGTGAACAACCCGGCCTTGACTCCCTGTTTGTGATCAATATCGCTTTCGTTTCATGTCGCTATCTGATAAATTCCCGCACCGCGTACATCAGCAAAACTGAAAGTTATTTCGGCCTATCCCGGTTCAGCGAGAAGAGGAACCTTCCGTTCCGATTGATGCGGGATGCCGCCGATATGAGGATGAGAAAGGTTTTTCCGCTGCCTGTCTTTGCCATTTTTTTGAGGATGTCGTAGAAGTCATCGGGAGAGAGAAGGTTGGTCAAGGAGACAGAGGAGCGGTACGAGATTGATGATTAAAAAACAAAAGAGAGAAAACTGGGGTTCCAAATTGGGGGTTATCCTGGCGGTTGCAGGGAGCGCCGTCGGTTTGGGAAATTTTTTAAGGTTTCCCGTTCAGGCCGCCAACAACGGGGGCGGGGCCTTTATGATTCCTTATTTTATATCACTCCTGCTGATAGGAATTCCCATGATGTGGGTGGAGTGGACCATCGGTCGTTATGGAGGCGCTCACGGTCACACGACCGCACCCGGGATGTTTCATCGTCTGTGGAATAACCGGTTGGGAAAATATTTTGGCGTAATCGGTGTCTTCGGCCCTTTGGTTATCTTCATTTATTATATTTATATCGAATCCTGGCTTCTGGGATACAGTTTCTATTCTCTCTCCGGAGTCCTCTCGGACATTCCCGATAAGGAATCCATGGCGAAATTTCTTTCCGCTTATCAGGGCCTGGAATCGGGTGGCCGTTTCGGCGGCCTCCTGCCGGCCTTTTTTTTCTTCATCATTACCATCGGGTTAAATTTTTTCGTACTCTTCCGGGGGGTGTCAAGAGGGATCGAACGGCTCTGCAAGGCGGCGATGCCCCTCCTGTTTCTGGCGGCCCTGGCACTCCTGATTCGTGTCGTTACCCTGGCTCCTCCATATCCGGACAAACCGGACTGGAGTGTCCTCAACGGATTCGGATACTTGTGGAACCCCGATTTTTCGGCTCTTTTGGATGCGAAAACGTGGCTTGCCGCTGCCGGGCAGGTCTTTTTCACCCTCAGTGTCGGAATCGGTGTGATTCTCACTTATGCCAGTTATTTGCGGAGAAATGATGACATTGCCCTCTCGGGTTTGACGGCGGCTTCCACCAACGAGTTCACGGAAATTGTTCTGGGAGGCAGCATTGTCATTCCCCTCGCCTTTGCCTTTTTCGGTCCCGACGGAATGAGAGAGATCGCCTCCAGCGGGGCCTTCAATCTGAGCTTTGTGACCATGCCGTTTATATTTTCAAAAATTTCGCTCGGGGCGTTTTTTTCCTTCCTGTGGATTTTTTTGCTGTTTCTGGCGGGTTTAACCTCGTCCATCTCTCTGATTGAGCCAATGGTGGCCTTTATTCGGGATAATTTTCGGATGAAACGCAAAAAAGCCGTCGTGATCGTGGGTGTCCTGGTCTTTTTCCTGTGTCAGCCGGCGATCTTTTTTCTCGGCCATGGCGTGGTGGATGAACTGGATTTCTGGGGCGGAACCTTCTGTCTGGTTCTTTTCGGAACGATCGACTCAATCCTGTTTGCCTGGGCATCCGGAATCAACCAGGCCTGGGATGAAATGCATCTTGGGGCGCTAATCAAAATCCCACGCGTTTACAAATGGATCATTAAATACGTGACCCCTCCCCTTCTTTTGGTCATCCTCGGCACCTGGATTGTTCAGCAGGGATGGGATACAATCATCATGAAACATGTCAGGGCGGAGGACGTACCGTATATCCTTTTTACGCGTTTGGGATTGGTGTGCATGTTTTTGGTTCTGGCGGTGCTGGTTTATATATGGCATAAGAAATCATTCGGCGGGGGAGAAAAATGACCATTTTTGGATGGATTTTCATGGGGGTGTCCTGGATCCTGATCATCGGCTTGTTCGTATTTTGTTACAGCCGGGTGTTCATGAAAAAGGATGAGGAACCGCAGTAAACGGTGCAGGATGCGCAGCGGAATCGGAATGACGACATCGTTTTAAACGACAATACGGGAAAGGATCATGTCAGAAGAAAACAATTCGTTAACGAGTCAGGGGGATGAGAAGAGCTTCGCCGAACTTCTGGAAGAATCGGGACTGGCCAGTGATTACCTGCATCCAGGCCAGAAAGTGGACGCTGTGATTGTCAGAATTACGCCCGAGTGGATCTTTCTGGATCTGGGCGGGAAAAGTGAAGGGTATCTGGACAGACGAGAATTGCAGGACGATCAGGGAAATCTGGCGGTCCGGGAGGGGGATCGGATTGCCGCCTATTTTCTTTCTTCGAAACATAACGAAAAGCTCTTCACCACCAGGGTAGGCGGCGGCGAAGCGGGTCAATCTTTTTTGGAAGAAGCTTATCGGAACGGTATTCCCGTTGAGGGACTGGTGGAGAAAGAGATCAAGGGCGGCTATGAAATCAGGGTCGGCGACAATACCCGTGGGTTTTGTCCCCATTCCCAGATGGGCCTGCAGAAAACGGATGATCCTCAGAGTTACATCGGAAAGAAGATAATTTTCCGGATCATGGAGTACGGTGAAAAGGGACGGCAGCTTGTCTTGTCGAGTCGGGTGATCCAGGAGGAGGAACAGCGGATACGTCGGGCGCAGCTCAAGGAAACCCTGAAGGAAGGCATGGTTCTGAGGGGAAAGGTGGTTTCCCTCGCCAATTTTGGCGCCTTCGTCGATCTGGACGGGATCCAGGGACTGATTCCCATGGCGGAACTTGGCTGGGGTCGGGTCGATAATATTCACGATATCCTGGTGGTCGGCCAGGAACTGGATGTCAAGGTTATCACGTTGGATTGGGAGAGGGATCGGGTTGGATTGAGCTTGAAGGCCTGCCTGCCCGACCCATGGGATACGGTTGAACAGACTTTGTTCGAGGGCTCCGTTCACTCCGGCCGGATTGTCGGCCTGACGAATTTCGGCGCCTTTGTCAATCTGGTCCCCGGTATCGACGGCCTCGTGCATATCTCAAAACTGGGAAGGGGTAAGCGAATCAATCATCCAAGTGAGGTGGTTGCTGTGGGCCAGGTCTTGAATGTTCAGGTGGAGAGGATCGACCGGGATCAGAAACGTGTTGCTCTGTCCCCTGTTCGGAACGAAAAAGAGGAAGGTGACGCCCCCGGCGCCGAGAAAGAGGATTATCGGCAGTATATCGAAAAGCCCGCCACCTCCCTCGGTTCTTTGGGTGACCTGTTGAAAGCCAGGACCCCTCGTGATAAAAAGGAAAGGTAAAGCGAAACAGGGAAAAATGCGCAGCCTATCACATGACTCCGAGTCACTGTCGGCCTGTTTGCCCCTTTGACAGACGCCTTGGTTTCAGGGCGGGGGCAGGTCGTATCCTTCCGCACCGCTTGGCACTGCGGCACCGACACTGGAAACCCGGAAGAACGAAAGACCGTTTCTTCCGGTAAAATATGATCTTATACTCGTGAAATGGATATGGATAAGGGCAAAAGAAGAGACGTGTTGCGAAACGACAGGCGTTCACCGGCTCCCGAGGTGCTTCTGTCTTCCATCCTTGACGCCGTTCCCGATGTCGTGCTGGGTGTCCGGGAGCGAGCCGTTGTTTTTGCCAATCATGCCGTGGAATCCGTGTTCGGATGGAAATGTGACGAATTGATCGGCCGGAGCACCCGCGTTCTCTACCGGTCTGATGAAGAATACGAAGAAATAGGAGAACGGGTTTATCCTGTTCTTGAGGATTGGAGAACCTTTTCCACTCAGTTTCCCTGCCGCCACCGCAATGGGCAGGACATGATTTGTCAAGTCAGTGTCTCGCGGATCGGGGACTCTCTCAGAGACAAAATGGTCGTTGCCACGTATCAGGATATTACGGAGCGACGAAAGGCGGAAATCGAGAAGGGCCTGATCGACGGGGAACGCCTGAAGCGCTCTGAGCAGGAGAAAGCCCTCATCCTCGACACCATGTCGGAACTGGTGATTTATCTCGACCGGGACCTGAAGATCAACTGGTCCAACAATGCTGTCCATGAATCTTTCAACCTGCCGGCAGGATCCACTTTGGGCCGGCCCTGTTACGAGGTCTTGCACAAACGGAGCGAGCCCTGTACCACCTGTCTGGTTCTCGATGCGCTGAAAACGGGGGAACCCCAGGAATTGGCCGATTTTTCCTCTTATGGCCGCCGGTGGCGAATCCGCGTGTACCCGGTGTTCAGTGAAGAAAAAACCCTGCTGGGCGCGGTTGAGATGGTGACGGATGTAACGGAACGACGCAACGCGGAAGAGGCACTCAAGGACCGGGAGGAGAAGTTCAGGGCCATTTTTGCCCAGGCCGTCAACCTGCTGGGATTGATCGATCTGAAGGGAAGGCAGATCATGGCGAATGATGTCTCCGCCGCCTTTGTCGGCGTATCGCCGGAACATCTTGTCGGCAATTTATTCTGGAAAAATCCCTGGTGGCGTCACAGTCGCAAGGAACAGCAGACCATACGAGAATCGGTACAGCGTGGCGTAAAAGGGGAAATGTCCACATTCGAAACCACTTGCCTTGATCATGCCGGTGTCCTTCATCATCTTGTCTATTCACTGAAGCCCATTCGTGATGCCCGGGGTCGTGTGAAAATCCTTCTCGCCGAGGGGCGGGATATTACGGACCGGAAAGAGATGGAGGATGCCGTCCGGGAGTCGGAAAACAATTACCGGACGATTTTTGAAGCGGTTCATGACGGCATTTTCATCCAGGATATGCAAAACGGGGAGATTCTGGACACAAACCTCAAGGCCTTGGAAATTTTTGGGTACCGTTCCAAGGAGAAGATCCGGGGATTCACCCTCGGTGATTTCAGCGTAAATGAACCGCCTTACACGGCGGAGGGTGCGTTGCAATACATTCACAAGGCCGCGTCGGAGGGACCGCAGAGTTTTGACTGGCTGGGCAGGAAAAAGGACGGGGAACAGGTCTGGCTGGAAGTCAACCTTAAAAAGGTTTCACTGAAGAAACGGGATTGTATCATCACCGTGGTTCGGGATATCACTGAAAGAAGGCGGGAAGAGGAGGAGAAAAAGAAGCTTGAACTCCAGATTCAGCAGGCTCTGAAGATGGAGGCCATCGGCACGTTGGCCGGCGGGATCGCTCATGATTTCAATAATATCCTCATGGGAATTCAGGGTTATGCATCCCTCATGCTGTTGAACATCGGGCCGGGTGAGTCCTGCTACCAGAGGCTGAAAGCCATCGAACGCCAGGTGGCAAACGGTGCGGACCTGACAAAGCAGCTCTTGGGGTTTGCCCGCAGGGGGCGATATGAAGTGAAAACAACGGACATGAACGACCTGATCCAGAAGACGGCGGCCATGTTCGCACGGACCAAGAAGGAAGTTCGGATCCAGGAAAGGTATCGTGAAGGACTCTGGGTAGTGGAGGTTGACCAAGGACAGATGGAACAGGCCCTGCTCAATCTTTTTGTGAATGCCTGGCAGGCCATGCCGGGAGGGGGAATCCTCTATCTCGAAACGGCTAACGTCGTTCTGGACGAGACTTATGTCAAGCCTTATCAAATCAGGTGGGGACCCTACGCGAAGCTCTCCGTGACCGATACGGGTGTCGGTATGGATGGCGAAACGAGGCAGCGCATCTTCGAGCCCTTTTTCACGACGAAGGAGATGAAACGCGGCACCGGTCTGGGCCTGGCCTCCACCTACGGCATCATCAAGGGCCACGGCGGATTCATCAACGTTTACAGTGAACCGGGTCACGGCACGACCTTCAATATCTATCTGCCCGCATCCGAGAAGGTCGGACCGGTGGAAGAGCCGTTGGCTCGGGAGATCAAAACGGGCCGGGAAGGTATTCTCCTGGTGGACGATGAAAGCAGTATTGTCGAGGTCACGCAGGAAATCCTCGAGGAACTGGGGTATCGGGTCCTGGTTGCCCAAAACGGGGAGGACGCGGTGGAGATGTTCCGGTCGAACAGAGACCAGATCGATCTGGTCATCCTGGATATGATCATGCCCGGGATGGGGGGCGGTGAAGTCTATGACCGATTGCGGGAAATGAACCCGGATGTGCGGGTCATTCTGTCCAGCGGCTACAGCATCAACGGGGAGGCCACGGAAATCATGAAAAGGGGCGTTCGCTTCTTCCTGCAGAAGCCTTTCACCGTAGCGGATCTGTCCGCACGGGTGCGTGAGGTTCTGGACAAGAAGTCGTAACCGGCGGCTTCAATTTGCATGGGCCTCTTGCGAAGTGGCGGCGCGTGCAGGAGAGGTCAATATTAAAGGGCAACAGCCGAAGCTGTTGCCCTTTGTCGTTGTGCCACAAGGTGCGTAAACGGTCGATTTCCTATGCCGCGGCTTTTTTCGCCTGAACTTTTCCCATGACGATCGACAGGATTTGCAGGGGAATGTACAGGGCGATGAGAACGATAAACACGGCAAAGAACCGAAGACCCAGGGTCCCGGCAATCCAGGTA
>JAAYKM010000151.1 GCA_012522415.1 Deltaproteobacteria bacterium
CCCTTATCAGGGTTACGTCAAGGACGGTTGTGTTTATGGACGCGGCACCGAGGACAATCAACAGGACCTGGTCGCCTCTATCTTTGCAGCCAGGGCTTTCCTTGATGAAAATATACTGCCGAAATCGTCAATTGGTTTGGCGTTTGTTGCCGATGAAGAAACCTCAAGCCGCTGGGGATTGGATTACGTTCTCCAGCATCCCGACAACCCTTTTAAGAAAAAAGATTTGATTGTTGTACCCGATTCAGGTGAACCAGACGGGTGCGCCATCGAAATTGCCGAATAGAGTATTCTCTGGTTGCGTTTCACGACGAAAGGGGGGCAGTGTCATGGCAGCCGACCGGCCATGGGCAAAAACGCCTTCCTTGCCTCGTCACACCTGATCGTCCAGCTGCAGTCGCTCTACAAAAAATTTCCTGTTCGGAATCGTTTATTCAATCCTCCCGAGAGTACCTTTCAGCCGACAAGAAAAGAAGCCAATCACTCGAGTATTAACACGATTCCAGGTGAGGATGTTTTTTACATGGATTGCCGGGTTTTGCCTCAATATGACCTGAAAGAGGTAATGAAAACGGTTCGCCTCATTGCTGATTCCGTTGCGGAACGCTTTGGAATAACCATCGATGTCGAATCCGTACAGTCCGTTCAGGCTCCCCCCCCTACTCCGGCAACTGCTGCGGTTGTCCGTGCTCTCAAATTGGCAATCAGGGATGTCTACCAAGTTAAGGGGCAAACTGTGGGAATTGGAGCGGGAACAGTCGCAGCGGTCTTTCGGAAGTATGGTTATGAAGCCGCAGTGTGGAGTAAATTACGTTATAAGGCACACCAGCCCGATGAGTCCTGTTTGATCAGCAATATGGTCGGGAATGCAAAGGTTTTTGCTCATCTGATGATGCAGTCCTGATATTCAGTGCGCTCGTCCTGGGAGTGTGTTTAGCGATACCTTAATGTGCGAGATGAGGCGAGTCCCTTGCAGGCAATGAACGCTTGATTTTTTATCCCTTATCTGTTGTTCCAAATCCGTATCATGATGAAAGGGATACAATTACAGCGGGATATTGTTATGTTTTTTTGGAATAGGCGCATATGCCTTGTTCTTCAATACCTCCAAAAGTGATATGATCTTTTTCCTGGTTTCGCGCGGGAAGATAATTTCATCGATGATACCCAGACTGGCAGAAAAATAGGGATTACTGAAATGTTCTTCGTAGGCTCTGGCCAGTTCAAGCCGTTTCGCCTGTGGGTCGGATGCGCTCAATATTTCTTTGCGATAGACGATATTGCAGGCCGCTTCAGCGCCCAATACGGCAATTTCCGCTGAAGGCCATGCCATCACATAGTCTGCCCCCAATTGTTTGCTGCACATGGCAATGTATGCTCCCCCGTAATCTTTTCTGATAATGACGGTGATCTTGGGTACCGTTGCTTCGGCATAGGCGTGGAGCAACTTTGCGCCGTGGCTGATGATTCCCAATTGTTCCTGCCTGCTTCCAGGCATGTAGCCCGGAACATCGGCCAAAGTGAGAAGAGGGATATTGAAGGCGTCGCAGAAACGGATGAAGCGGGCAGCCTTGTCGGAAGCATGGACATCCAAAACGCCGGCATAGTATTTTGGATTGTTGGCGATGACTCCCACCGTTTGGCCCATGATTCGGATAAAACAGACAATGATGTTCTGCGCCCATGCGCTGTGTGGTTCCATGAATTGCCCCCCGTCAGCGATGCACCGGATAATCAATTTCATATCATAACTTTTGGAGGGCGCGTCGGGAACAATATCATCCAGCTCAAATGATATGCGATCGGGGTTGTCTCCCTGATCAAGCAGGGGGGCGGTGCCGCTGCAATTGTCGGGCAAATAGGATAAAAGAACCTGTATTTTTTTGATGCAGTCAGCATCATCCGCTGTGCTGAAGTGGCAGACGCCATTTTTCGTCGAATGGACGAGAGGACCACCCAAGTCCTCGTGGCTGATTTCCTCGCCGATAATCGATTTGATGACGTCGGGCCCTGTTATATACATATAGCTGCTGTTCTGGACCATGAATACCCAATCTGTGAGAGCGGGGGAATAAACCGCCCCTCCGGCTGTTGGTCCCATGATTGCCGTGATTTGCGGAATATAACCTGAAGCCCGTGTATTGCGGTAAAAAATCCCCCCGTATCCTTCCAGGGCCGGCACCCCTTCCTGAATCCGCGCGCCCCCTGAGTCATTCAGGGCAATAAAGGGCCTTTGAGCCTCAAAAGCCATATCCATGATTTTCCATATTTTTTTTGCATGCATTTCACCGAGGCTCCCTCCGGAGCTCGTGAAATCCTGTGCCGCGACAAAAACACTTCGACCGTTGACCTTTCCGTAACCGGTGATGACGCCGTCGGCGTGAATCGTTTTGCCGTCCAGACCGAACAAATGGGAACGATGTTTGACAAAAAGCTGCACCTCATTAAAAGAGCCTTTATCAAAAAACAGATTCAGTCGCTCCCGTGCCGTTAGTTTGCCGAGATCGTGTTGTTTCTGCACCATTTCAGGACCGCCAAGTGTCGTGATCTCGGTAATATTCTGTTCCAGCATGCTGATTTTATGAGAAGTATCATTGATGCTTTTGTGTTTTTTCTTCGTCTTCATCTAATCAGAAATCTCCTAGCTATAAAGATAATCGCCTGAATACGGTCTGTTAAAGACGGTTACAGGAATTCCGTGTTGACCTGTGCAGGCAGGTAAGCTATATATGCCCGCAAAATTGTAAATACGCGCAGGCGTACTTAAGAACTTCATTCCTGATAACAAAAAATTAGAGATTCTTGTATCAGAACATTCCAGGGAGGCGCAATGAAATTTATTGATGAAATGAACTTGAAGGACAAAAAGGTGCTGTTCCGTTTCGATTTTAATGTGCCGTTGGATAATTCGCAAAATATTACAGATGACACGCGAATTCGTGCTGTGCTGCCTTCCATCAACTATGCACTTGACGAAGGTGCTTCGGTTATTATGATCTCCCACCTGGGAAGACCCAAGGGAAAGCCGGACCCGAAATACAGTCTGGCTCCGGTTGCCAAGAGGTTGTCCCGTTTTTTGGGGAAAGATGTCCATATGCTCAATGATTGCATCGGGGATGAGGTCATATCTTTCACCCGGAAGATGACACAGGGTGATTTGGTCTTACTGGAGAATCTCAGATTTTATCCGGAAGAAGAGATGAATGACGACGAGTTCGCCAAAAAATTGGCCGCTTATGGGGATGTGTATATTGACGATGCATTTGGGAATGCTCATCGCATTCACGCCTCGAATGTCGGCATCACCCAGTTTGTCAAAGAATGCGGAGCGGGATTCTTGATCAAGAGGGAACTGAATTATTTTAGGAATGTCTTGAAAAATCCAGCCAGACCCTTTGTGGCTATCATCGGTGGTTCAAAAGTATCCGATAAGTTGGAAGCCCTCTCAAATTTGATCCACCGCGTCGACAAGATGATTATCGGCGGTGGTATGGCTTTCACTTTCTTGAAGGCACAGGGATTTGAAATTGGAAAGTCGATCTTCGAAGAGCACCTGATGGACAAAGCCTTGACGATTCTTAAAGACGCAAAAGAATTGGGTGTAAAACTTTATCTCCCGGTCGATTGCGTCATCGCCGAAGACAAACATGCTGGTGCGGAAACGAAAATTGTTCCGGTTCAGGAAATCAATCCCAAGTGGATGGGGTTGGATATCGGACCGGCCACAATCACACTTTTTTCAGAAGCACTGAATAACGCGAAGACCATTGTCTGGAACGGGCCAATGGGGATGTTCGAAATAGATGCCTTCGGCAGAGGGACGGCGGCTCTTGCGCACAGTGTTGCCAACAGTTATGCCCTGTCTATCGTCGGTGGGGGAGACACGGATGTCGCCATAAACAAAACGGGGGAACAGGACAAGATCACATACATATCCACCGGTGGCGGAGCCTCTCTGGAGCTTCTTGAAGGCAAGGAACTGCCAGCCATCAAAGCGCTGGATCGATGTTGACTTGTCATTCTCGGGGAACTTTTTTCCTATGGGCCATTGGTTGATACTGGTTGGGGCTGTCTTGGAGCACCCGTATTGCCCGGTCCGGGATCTATTGATTTGTAGATCGTCTTACTAAA
>JAAYKM010000152.1 GCA_012522415.1 Deltaproteobacteria bacterium
ATCATCGGCAATGCCCATGGCACGCAAACCAAGCGCCAGCACTAACGCCAGAATGGCAAACCGCCCGATACGAGCTAATCCCCTGGTGTTGGGTCCACTGGCACGGTCGATTCCTTCGTAGGCGAGGTTAGCCAGCCAAAAACCAATGACCAGAATGATTGAGCCCAACAACACATCCCCGCCGAATTTAATAAAGGTGGTGACAACATCTCCGACCTGCGTAAATCCAAGTTGGTTGGCCGCTTCAACCGTGGCGAAAAGCATCGCAAAAAACATGGCAACATATCCGACAAATACCGATGCGGGTGTTTTTTCGAATGCATGGGCAAGTCCTGCATGTTGAGGTAGATTGTCAAAACCCATTGTGCTCAATAGACTGGCCAGAAGCCGGGAAGCGAAAGAGGCAACCAACCAGGTTATGCTCAGGATAAGCGCAGCCGCAACGATGTGGGGCACTGCCGATAAAATCATGCCCAGCATGTCTGTGGCCGGTTTTGAAATAGCCTCTATTTTCAGCGCATCAAGAGCTGCAATCAGGGCAGGCAAAAATACGGCAACAAACACCAGCAAACCGGCAACGCTGGACAATCGTACGGACTCTTTCAAACCGGCACGCTCGGCGATCTGATCGGTTCCCGCTGTTCGCAACAGATTTGTGGTCAGATTGCGTAGAACCGTGGCGACGATCCACCCTACACCACCAATTATAAAAGCGGCAAATGCATTGGGAAGGACATCGAGGGTCTTGGCCACCATCTCACGCAGCGGGTCAAGAAGACCTTCCATCTGCAATGCCCCCAAAATGGCAGGAATGAAGAGCAGGATAACAAGCCAGAACAGGGCCTGACTCAAAGCGCCGCTGATAGGTGCCATGCCGGCATTTTCCGCGAGTTTCTCATCGAGAGTGGTCTTGGAGAGAACCTTGTTGACCAGCACACGCACGATGCTGGCAAGGAACCACGCCACCAAGGCAAGCCCAAAGCCTGCCAGCAAACGTGGTGCGTAAAGAAAAAGTTGGGTCAAGAGGGCTGCGAACGGACCTGAGACGAGAGTCAGATCCAAGGCATTAAAAATTGCGGTCAGCGTCAACAGAATCACAACCCAGAAGAAGGTCACGGCCATACCTTTTTCAATATCTACAGATTGGCCTGTTAGCTGAGCGAAGCGAGAATTCAAGCCCATCAATCCCAGTCCCTTGCGTATTCCTGCACGGACGACAACGGCGACGATCCAGCCCAATACCAATATAGCCAAAGCACCCATGAGCGTGGGTATCTGACCGCCCACCCCTGCCTGAATCGCATCCCACATGGTTGTTATCTCTTCAGTCATCTGCCATCCTCCTTCCTGACTTTTCGGCATAACAATCCGTCTATATCATGGCCTGTTGCTGTCCTCAAAATACCATGGTGAGACCTGTTATCATTGGCCTCTAAGACGAATTCAATTTGCCTTTTCATGTTGCATCGTTCCCTATTTTTACACACCATTTTTAGATTTGGGTCATCTCAATCAATGCAGATAATGGGAAACCATTCACAGATTTTTTCTCGACCCGATTTACCGCACCTTTACTACCTCCACCCTCACTTCCGCCCCATCTTTTATTGAATCGCCTGCTTCCTTCATAAACTCCTTTCGGTGCTCATGATCTTCGCATGGTGATTTCCTCCTTTTTTTTACTCTTCTTGCATAGCTTTTCTTTTCAAAACAAACTGAGCATGATGATGTAAAAGGCAATTAACGGATAATCTTTTGATAGATCAATTTGACCCTCTGCGAAGTTTACAAAATTGTATAAAATATGAAGAACTGACTTTCAATCGGGCATATAAATTATAGAATACCAGGTATTATTAAGCAAATATGGTGTACTACGGAATCGATGAAATACAGGCATGGCAAAAAACCATTGAAAATAAAAGGAATCCTGACCGATATCTACGACAAAATCCTCCCAAAAGAAGGATCCGTCGGGCTTACCCGTCGACCAAAGGAGCAAAATAGGGCCGCATCTGGCCGGGCTCTCCGACAACTGATTTGCTAGGAAAACTCCTTTTCAATGCGCTGCATCGCTTCTTCCAGTCGCGCATCCGGTACCGTCAGGGAAAAACGGACAAAACCTTCACCGTATTCCCCATATGCCGTTCCCGCCGCTACGACAACCCCCGTTTTATCGAACAGACGGTTGGTAAACTCCAAAGAGGTCATCCCCCGCGGTACGGGTACCAAGAGATAAAAACTTCCTTTAGGCGGGTCGAAAACAATCCCGATTTTTTTGAGTGCGGCCAGAACCCGTGTCCGACGCCTTCCATACACGGACAGCATCCGGGTAATGGAATCCGCCTCATGTTTCAGGGCATGAATCCCCGCATACTGAATGGGATTGAAAATACCCGAGTCGGTGTTTTCCTTTACTTTACTGATGGCGGCAATGAGGTTCTCGTTCCCACAAACCATTCCAAGACGCCAGCCGCACATATTGAATGGCTTGGACAAGGAATTCAACTCGACGCCGACCTCTCTTGCCCCCTCGGCCATGAGAAAGCTGATCCGTTGCTGACCGTCAAAGAGGATTTCTCCGTAAGGGTTATCGTAACATACGGCGATATCGTACTGACGAGCGAAATCCACCAGTTCGTCCAAAAAAGACAGGGTGGCACAAGCACCGGTCGGATTGTTTGGATAATTCAGGAAAATGGCCGTAGCCTTTTTCGCCACGTCGGTCGGTATATCCGCGAAAACAGGCAGATAGTTATTTTCAGGAAGAATTGGGACGTGATAAGGTTCCCCTTCCCCCATGAGAATGCTTGAGCGGTAGGCTGGGTACCCCGGATCGGTCATAAGGACAGTATCGCCTGGGTTAACCCGCGCCAAGACAAAGTGATGGCACCCTTCCTTGGAGCCGATGAGGCCGAGGACCTCCTTCTCCGGGTCCAGCCTCACACCATATCGATTTTCGTACCAGTGGGCAATTTCCTGACGGAAAGCCAGCATACCCTTTTCCTCATCCGTCGGGTACCTGTGATTGTCCGGATCTTGGGCTCGTTTGCAGAGCTCTTCAATAATGGACCCGGGCGTCGGCTCAACGGGGTCACCAATCGCCAGACTGATGACATCCACCCCATCAGCTTTAGCCTTGTTGATTTTCTTACGTAACTCCATGAATAGATAGGGAGGAATTTTCGAAAGTCTTTCTGCTGTCTGCAACGCCAACCTCCTGAATTGTATTATTACCCTTCGCGAAACGATCGGCCCATTGGAAACGGATTGAAAAAATCGATCGCTTGGATGTTACTCATCTAAAGTCTTTTATCCCTACAGTCGAGTCTACATTCCAGCTCCTGGCATGTAGACTCTTTGCCGCAATGCCTGAAATATTGCATGGGACCATTTCGAGTTACGCACTGCGCTCAAAAATACATCCACCAAGCATCTGACCATCTTGCCCGTTGCAATTAAGATCTTGGCTCCTCGGATGACAGGACACCACAACCTCAAAGTTGAAACGGCCGTTGGGAAACGCTGTTCGAGGGACTCATCAGGTATAGGCCTCTTCCCAGAGTTTGCCTTCATAAACCACGTTCGCTTTTCCCTCAAGATAAATCTGCGTGAACCCCTTTTCAGTCTTTTCGAAATGGATACACAGGGTTTCTCCGCTTTTCACGATGACGTTGACGGGGGAAATGACCATATTCTTTTCCGCCGCGATCAGGGCCGCAGCCACGGAACCGGTTCCACAGGCCAGTGTTTCATCCTCCACACCACGTTCGTAGGTGCGTACCCGGAGCGTTTTGTCGTCAACTACCTCCACGAAATTGGCATTGGTTCCGGCTGGTTCGTACACCCTGTGGTAA
>JAAYKM010000153.1 GCA_012522415.1 Deltaproteobacteria bacterium
GCTTCCCAATCATGATGGGACTGAAGATGTGGGGGTACTTCTTTAACCCTGGTAACATGTCTTCCATCTTGCATTGCCTCCTTCTGAAATTTTCAAGTCTGTAATAAACTATAATCCCGGCGAAAAACAAAACCAAATCCGCCGACTATAACAAAATAAAAACAAAAATAACCGGAAAATACCCGGAGTGAAAGCCATCGTAAGGCAACTAAAATACCCTCAGTGTAAGGGGGTACAACTAAAATCACTTTATCCTTAAATCATTGCGGTGCTTAACATACACCCCAAAATGCTGTCAAGAAAATAAATCGGTCATAACCCGGACAGGTCTGTTGTTTCATGGAGAGATGAGATAAGGGTTTCAATTCAAAGAGGAATAGAATAGAATCAAGTTGTGAAAAGTTGTTTTCCCCAATAGAATGTTGTGTATTGATCATTATTTGTCAGAAGTTACGGTATTACGCACTATGGATTCGACACGGAAAGTACCGATAACATTTCTGCCACCTGGAGAAACCATGGGAAAAGAAAATCAGTCCCGGATCGTTGAAGTGTATGGAAACATTCCTCGCCATCAGCACATCGCCGAGCTGATCCGAAAGCGATCCACCAACAAGGATGATATTCGCGATGTGGCACTGGAAGAGATCAACTTCAAAGCGATATCATCAATCCTTGACCTCGGATGCGGTTTTGGTTTTTTCACAGAAGCCCTTGCGGGAAAAATCTCGCCCAGGACGACCATTACCGGGGTGGATCTTATCCCGGGTCATGAGCCTCTTTTTCTTCAGGCATGCAGGCATGCCGGTGTACAGGGGCACTTTATTCCAGGTCATGCTTCCCTCATCGCCACTTTTGAAGATCAGTCCTATGATCTGGTGGTTTGCAGTTACGCCCTGTATTTTTTCCCGGAAATAGTGCCGCACATCGCCCGTATTCTCAAACCCGGAGGCCTTTTCGTCACCATTACGCATGATAGCCGAAACATGGGGGATCTGTTTGAGTGCATCAAAAAAATCATGGATCGTCATTATGCCCGAAAGAAATTTCTGCTCCCGGTGGAGAAAGTCATCCGTCAGTTTTCCGCCGAAAATGGGGCCGCTGTGCTGAGATCCTGGTTCGGACAGGTCGACACCATCGACTATCCCAACACGCTGGTTTACCCCCTAAGCGATTTGCACGAGATAATAGATTATTTTCACTTCAAAAGCCCCTTTTTACTTGTCGGAATACAGATTGCAAAGGCCGATATCGTGGATCACCTTCCGGTGTTGCTCCGGCAGGATTCCCCCCATAAAAATGGCGTGGTCATATCCAAAAACGACAGGATTTTTATCTGTGCTGAACCAAAACCGAACATGGAAGAACCATGAAAAGACGCCCCCGGGTTTTCTGCCCGCATTGCAGCAACAGAATTCGCAAAAATGATGAAAACGGTATCATCCGTGATTGGTGCCCCCACTGCAATGTTTACTTTTATGAAAACCCGTTGCCGGTTGTCTCAGCTATTGTTGTACAGGAAAGGCGTATACTGCTGGTAAAAAGAGGAAAGGCCCCTTACAAAGACCTGTGGTGCCTGCCGACGGGATTCGCCGAAACCGGTGAAAGCATTGAAGACGCCGCATTACGGGAACTAAAAGAAGAAACCGGTATGGAGGGTAATATTCAGGGATTGGTCGATGTGGATTCCTGCACAAATTATTTCTACGGCGATCTTATTTTCGTAACCTTTGAAATTGAATGCACCACAGGGAAGTTACGTCCCGGAGATGATACGGTCGCAGCAAAATATTTCCCCCTGCAGAACATCCCCAAACTGGCTTTTCGATCCAACAGCAAGGCGGTTGTAACGTACATTCGTGGCATGTCGGATTACTGGGCCATTCAAGATTCATTTTCCCTTTCCCTCAAAGAATCTTTGCCGCCTGAAGCAAAAAAGAATCTGCTTTCCGACCGTCTCGTGGATATGATCGAGAAAAATGCCCAGGATATCGCAGAAAAATGCGTTGAAGAGGTTCGGATCAACTGGTCAACAGCAGGGTATCACGATTTCGACCGGATCAGACTTTTCAAACGGTTTTTTATCATTTTAGCGCAATTCGGAAAATGGATGGGTGGATTTTACAGTGATAACGATATCCGAGTATTTTATACCAAGGTCGGTGTGGAAAGAAGAAAAGAAGGCTTACCTCTGGCGGATGTACTCAGCACATTGAGCCTGATCAAAAAACAGGTTTTTAATTTTACCATCTCCCGGGGCGTCTGGGAAAAGACCATCAACATTTATATGTCCCTAGAAATGGACCGAAGAATCATGCTTTTTTTTGATAGGGTAACCTACTACATCACCAGAGGGTATGAGGCGGGGCCATCTTTATCCGTTGGCAAACGTCAGTAGTCGCCCTCCCACATATGGACTTAACGGCAGCAAGTTCTACTCGAGGGTGCCAGGCGGATTAGTTGATTCAGATTAAAACCTGAGCTTCCACAGGAACGAAAACAATGTAATATGATGTAATTATTAGCAGCATGGCACTATAAAGTGCGATATTTTTTGAGGTTCTGTTAAGATGCAAGCTCAACGGTTTTTAGCCGTGGTAACCTTGAAGGCATTGCAAATGGATATGAATGTCCATGTAAATCTTTACAATCATGAACGGAGGCATCAGGGCAAACGTTGTCAAGGCGGAACGCCGATGCGGGCTTTTATGGACGGCAAAAACCTCTTTGTCGGGAAAAATCTGGATGATTTGGTAGCAGCTTAAACCCGTGGACAATCCGGGGGAAACTCGCCACTGTCAAATCAAGCACTGTTCAGGACAGTTTAGCCGATAAGCTTGTCGGCACAGCGGAATGAATGCCGAATAATCTCGCCTCGTACGAAGCTGTGGCCATCACTCCACGATGACTTGGAGCGCTCATGCCCCCAATGGCCAGAGCCTTTCCGATTAGTTCCCGCCGTCTTTGCCGCTCCGCTGAAGCAAAAACAGTTTCCATATCGCCATGGGGGATCCGCCGCGATGACCTGTACTCACACACTATCAAGTCTTCTTGAAAAGAAGCAATGTTCGTATTTCGTCAGATCGGGGCAATACCATTTCCCGAATAAGCATGAGCTGTAAACGATTCGATAAAATCATTTTTCCCGCCTCATCCATCTCTTTTTGCCAACTACGTCCTTTCATGGCAATGATCACCCCTTCGTAACCACAATAAAGATTTGCCAACATCAGAAACCGTGACAGCTTGAAAGTGGCCCGCGAAATGACCACGTCGTATTGGCCGCTCCCAATGCTATTGCCAAGCGAATCTCCAACACGACATTTGTTGACGAGCACATGATGAAGACCGAGTTTCTGAACTGTATGATTCAAAAAGGACGTTTTTTTCCGGGACGCTTCAAGAAGGGTCACTCGTAATCTCCAGTCCGCGATAGCAAGAGGGATTCCCGGGAACCCCCCTCCTGTCCCCATATCCAGCAGTGTTCGAGCCGAAGGGGGAATAAGAGGCAACGGCAACAGAGAATCCAGAAAATGCTTGACGATAAAAATCGGGCCTGCGGTTACGGCCGGCAGATTAATTTTGGTTTTCCGTTGTTGAAATTCAGCATAGAATAAGGAAAATTGGTCCAATTCATGAGGGCCACGAGAAACTCCTATGGCTGCGGCTTCATCTGCAAGCATCTGTATTAACGCCTGTTCCATCCCTCATTCATTTCCCAGAAGGCCGGTCTTCCGTAAACAGTCCAGCTCCCATTCTTTATCCGGAAACACTTGACCATCTAGCAATAATGTTTGTACTTGACGAGTCCTATTCTTAGCATATAAACTCATGCACCATAGTGATCTACAACAAAAGACCCTAAAAAAGAAGGGTAGTTTCGGTAAAGCGACGATTTCTTGAGGTATCGCATGCGGTGCTGTTTCTACGAATCAAGTGCTTGGCTTCACGCCGCTATTTACCGGCGCGGTTGTCCAAAAGGAGGCGAAACGTGGCAGATAAAAAGAAATATATGTTGAATGTCGAACTGACCCAAATGCTTAAAGGCGGGGTCATTATGGATGTAACCAATGTGGAACAGGCGAAAATCGCCGAAGATGCAGGTGCCGTGGCCGTAATGGCCCTGGAACGGGTCCCGGCCGATATTCGTAAAGATGGCGGTGTTGCCCGCATGTCCGACCCATACATGATCAGCGAAATCAAAAAGGCTGTTTCCATACCCGTGATGGCCAAAGTCAGAATAGGACATTTTGTCGAAGCACAGATACTGGAGGCACTGGGGATCGATTATATCGATGAAAGCGAAGTGCTGACGCCTGCCGACGAAGAATGTCATATCGACAAGACCAAGTTTGCCACACCCTTTGTCTGTGGTGCCCGAAATCTGGGAGAAGCTCTCCGGCGAATCGTAGAGGGAGCCGCCATGATCAGAACCAAAGGCGAAGCAGGCACGGGAAATGTTGTGGAAGCCGTACGCCACATGCGAACGATGAATCGGGAAATACGCCAACTGGCTCATATGCCGATGGAAGAGGTGACTCCTTTCGCCAAAACAAACGGAATCCCCCATGAACTTGCCCTCCGGGTATGTAAATTGAAAAGACTTCCAGTGGTCAATTTTGCCGCCGGAGGCATTGCGACACCCGCTGATGCGGCACTCATGATGCAGTTGGGGTGTGACGGCATTTTCGTCGGTTCCGGCATCTTTAAATCCGAGGACCCGTCAGCGCGGGCGAGGGCTATTGTTAAGGCCACTGCTTCTTTCAATAACCCCGAGAAAATTCTTGAAATATCCATGGGTTTGGGAGAGGCCATGAATGGGCTTGAGATCTCGGCCATCCCTGACGAACAGCTTTTTGCAGACCGTGGCTGGTAAATCAGCCTGCACTGATTTTTTAGCAAAGTTATTTCATCATTGAAAATCATAAACATTGCTGGCAAACACCGCAAAAGCCCCGTAACGGCCATGGTGACTAAGACTGACTTTAGCCTGAATTCTTGTCTCATCCACATAGATCATGGGTGGCCCCAAGCCGCGGACACTTCGCTCACGATGAATTCCGATCCGACGAGACGCAATCTGCCAATATCGGCCCAAGTAAAGACAAAGGGTTCTTCGTACGTTAAAAGATTCTGATTGCACCTGCTGCTCGTGATGTCCAAGACAAAAAACTTTAAGATGCAGCGTTCCTTGGCATGCCTTTTCCCCCTGACAACAGAAGGCATGAACGTAATCCGGGCTGACCATAACGCTCACCGCAACGGGCCCATCCGGACTTTCAACAAGACCACTCCGGTAATGACACCAAGGGGTTTGCAGAAATGGTTTGTCCAGAGAAACCAAATATTTCAGGGGGCCTGAATGAACAAGAGGATTGATCTGGCTAACGAGTTTATATGCGGCTTCCTTGGCGGCCCACAGGACCCATAGAATAACGGTTGGATTGCGTTCTTTTCGAATCAGGCTTTGCTCCTGCGGCAAAAAAACGCGTCTGATAAAACGTTCATCTTGGTTCTTTTCCAAGACATCCGGATGCCTCAAATCCACGACATCGTTCCCGACAGCTGGCAAAATACTGTTCCTCCATGGCGGACAGGTGGCGCACAATCTGTTCAGTATACTGCCGTTGCGCCCGCAAGCCATTCTGGCCGTTTTTCTTAATTTCCAACGTATCGATAAGACAGGTAAAGCGTTCCCCTCGTTTTGGCATATTGCTGTAACGTTCCTGATGATCTCCTCGCAGATACAGACACAAAACCCGGCAATCGTCGACCCCTTCCAAAAAACGGCCGACACCATAAGAAAAATTCTCGGTATCGACCCGGCCGGTCCGAGTCCGTCCGCCCTCTGGGAAAATCATCAGATTTTGTCCACGCCGGAGAAGGTGCAGACATTTGTCCAATACCTGCTTCATCTCTTCCCGATCTCCGCCGTGGCTGACAGGGATACATTTATTGATATAACACAGAAACGTGAGTAGGAAGTTTCTCTGGAAATTGGCTCGTTCAGGCAGGTTCCAAGGTAGGAGATTGTACTGAAAAACACAACGGTACATGGGGAACAAGGCGTAAGATAGAATCACCGAGTCGATCATGGTCAGATGATTGGAGCACACAAGCCAAGGTCCCTTATGTGCTTTAAAGAGAATTCGGCTCTGCTTCCTGACCTCCCGAATATTGTAGATGCTGTACCCGACAAATCGAATAATCACATAATACAAGGGTGTCAAAAAAAAGGCCGCCACCCAACCCAAAATATACTGAAGCTGAAAGAACCGCTTCGCCTTATCCCCCATATACAGTACTCCTAAGCGATTTTATCCTTGATCACCGCCACGGCATCGCCGATAGTCCTGATCTTATCCGCATCATCATCGTCGATAGAAATGTCGTAAACATCTTCACACTTGATAATGATGTCAACCAGACGAGCGGAATTGACCTTGAGATCGTTCAGGATATTGGTACTGTCTGATACCTTTTCCAGCAGTTCAGGATCCTTTACATAGGCTCGTAAAATGTTTACAAATTCCTCGCGAATCTTATTCTCGTCCATGTTTTTTTACTCCTTTGATTTTTTATTCTCTTCCCTTCCCATTATCCTCTCCGGCCTTTATGGCCGGGATTCCTCTAACACTTCCATTCAAGTTCGCGGCTGCTTATTCCTCCCATTTTTTAAAAATGAGGCAACTGTTGACATCGCCGAACCCAAATCCCGCCTTGGCGATCACCTTCGCCCCTGAGCCCTCGATCAAGCGATGGGGAATATGATCCTCATATGCGACGATTTCCGGATGCACATCTTCACAGTTCAGGGACGGATGAATGAAGTCCTTGTAAAGCTGAAGGGCCACTGCGGCACATTCGATCGCACCCGTTGCACCCAAGCAGTGACCTATCATGGACTTCGTCGAATTGATATAAGGAAAATTCCCCGGCCCCCGGCCCAACGCGCTGGACCAGTTTTTTAATTCGTAGGGATCGGCGAAGGTGGCCGTCAAATGGCCGTTGATCGCGTCAATTTCCTGGGGTGTGATTCCAGCGTCGTCTATAGCCAGACGAATACAGCGCACCACGCCTTCGGGGTTCGGGGCCGTCATGGAACCACCCGTTCGGTGGCCGCCGCAGTTGACGGCGCCACCGATGATTTCCGCGTAAATCCGGGCTTCGCGTTTACGGGCCGTCTCCAATTCTTCCAGTATGAGAATCCCGCCTCCCGCTCCAGGAACAAAACCGCCTGCGGAAGCGCTCATCGGACGGGAGGCCTTTTCCGGTTCGTCATTGAATTTTCGACAGATGACTCGCATGGAATCGAAACCACTCCAGATATAAGGAGAGGGGCCTTCGGATCCACCGGCCAGCATTCGGTCCGCCAATCCGGCACGAATCCGCCAGAGAGCATCGATAATCGCCTCATTCCCTGTACTGCAGGCGGAGGAGTTCGACGTCACCTGGTTTCCCAAGGCCAGGAGTCCTCCGATTCTGGCACTGGTTCCGCTGTTCATGACCTGTTCCACAATCCGGCTCCCCATGCGACGGGTTTTCCCCCCGTTGACCATAGGAATAACGATCTTGCCGATTGTATCCATTCCACCAATCCCCGATCCGATAATGGCGCCCGTCGCCCAGTCGACCTGATCCGAATCAGGATCCGGAACACCAAAACCAGCATCCTTCCACGCATCTATGGACGCAATCGCGGCATAACCAATGTTGTCATTGATCGACATACGCTCTTCCTCATCGAAGTGTTCATTAAGAAGCACATCGGTTCCCTGCGGCACACCTCCTACCTGACAGGCAAAATTCAAGTCCCGCAGTTCCTGCACAAAGCGGATGCCTGAACGTCCTTCACGCAGGGCTTGCTCGAAATCTGCGACCCCATGGGCATTGGGAGCAACTACCCCCATTCCCGTCACGACCACCCTGCGCCTCTTCATACTTGCACTCCCGCCCCAGCAAGAATGCCAAGGCATACGGTTTCGCCATTTTCTCTTTCCACTTTCACCCTCGTCTTCAAATTTCCCCTGCGGAAGTAAATTTTTTCGCCATGGATCAGAACGCGCTCCCCAGGAGAGACGATGCCGTTAAACTCAACGCCCTCAATAAAGGTAAAAAGTGTTGTCATTGATTTCGCTTCCTCAATGGACACGTTATTCTGTATCATGCTCAAATAAAGCCCGTACACCACGACTCCGGTCTGCGCCATGGCCTCCACCAGAATGACACCGGGTGTAATGGGACGATTCGGGAAATGTCCCCTATAAAAATATTCATCCTCGCGAAAACGGTATGCCCCAAGAACCCGATTTTCGTCCAATTCGATAATCTCATCGACAAAACGAAAAGGTGGCTGCTGAGGAACCGCCTTCAGGATCAGATCCATCGTTTCACGATCAGCCGCCATATAGACCTCCATTGACATGGATAACCGTTCCGGTGATGTAATCCGCCCTCGTCGCCAGAAAGGCGACAACATCGGCAATTTCTTCCGCCTTACCCAACCGCGCCAATGGCACGTTCGCCAGGATTCTCTCTTTGACCTCCTCGGGCAATTCTTGCGTCATGGTCGTGTCGATGAAACCCGGAGCAACAGAATTCACCAAAATGTTTCGTCCCCACAGCTCCTTGGATAAAGATTTAGTAAACGCATCCAGAGCCGCCTTTTCCATGGTGTAGGGAATCTGACCGGGATTTCCCATATGCCCCACAACACTGGAAATGTTGATAATACGTCCCGTATCCTTCCGTAGCATGAACTGCCTGAGGATTCGCTTGGTCAGATACCAAGTCCCTCGCATGATTGCCCGTTGGCGGTCAAAATCTTCCATTTTCATGGAATTGATGTCACCATTGATGGAGATTCCTGCAACGTTGACCAGTACATCGACCCGCCCAGCCACTTCCTTGATCTGGTTGACCATGCGTTCGACCTGTTCCGGATCCGTCAGATCGGCCTCGACCAGAAAACCCTCCTCAATCTCATCCAAAACAGCTTGTGATGCTTTCTCCACGATAGGGATGTAATTAATCCCCACGCAAAAGCCTTCGGCGGCAAGAACCTTGGTGCAGGCCGCACCGATTCCTGTTCCACCTCCGGTGACAATCGCTACCGGTCTTTCCATCATACCGCCTCCTTGATCATGCCTCCGAGGGAATTCGGAGAACGTTCGGGGTAATCGGGATACACAATTCCCTGAAAGAGTCCTACTTTAGCCCGTTTGACCTCGCCTATCAGTTCACCGTCCACCAAGATCCGCCCGTCACCGATAGCCACACTGGATCCCGATTGTTTAAGTTGGGAAAAACGCTTCACCTCAATTTCGAAACGAACCATCTTGTTATACGGACGTATCTGGCCGTTAAAATTGACCTCACCACATCCGAGAGCTCGTCCGGCCCCCAACCCTCCACGCCAAACACAAAAATAACCGAGCAGTTGCCAGATTGCATCGACGCATAAACATCCTGGTTGCACCGGGTCACTCACCATGTGACACTGAAAATACCAAGCATCGAGACGGATATCCTGTTCGCCGATGATTAGTCCCTGATTCCCCTCCTTTTGAATGAGCGGGATCCGGTGTATCATTAAAAAAGGAGGGGCCGGTAACCGGGCAGCAAAGCCTTCCGGAGGATCCTCGACCAACCGACCATAGGCAAAACCGATCAAGTCTTCCATGCTAAACTGGGTTTTCTTAAGAAATTCCTCATATTTCATTTTTATATTCCTTTACTCCAAGCATCATGTGCGTCCAGGTCAGCCCCGAGCCCACCAAGGCAATGGCTACATGATCGCCCGGTACCAGTTCATGCCAGTGTTGGCTGAGTACTATTGGAGCTCCGGCACAGCCGGTATTCCCATAAGATTCCACGTTATGCCAGTGATTGATTTCCGGAATCTCGGCGCGCTCGCAAACCGTCTGCAGCATACCCAAATTGGCTTGATGGCCGATGAATTTGAAATGTCCGTTCGTAATGGGAAACTGTTTTTTCAGCATCCGAACCGAATCAGTTGTTTTACGGATGGCAAAAGCCTGCACTGCGTGACCATCTTGGTGAAAGTGCCCCATTCGGGGGATGATCACCTTATCCCAAGCTGCCGGTTTCGATTGACAAAAACAAGAGGAAAACATCATTGGTGCTGGCACCTTTGTGGAAACCACCGCAGCGGAACTGCCATCCCCAAATAAAACTGCCACACTGCGATCTCGATAATCCACGCTTTTTGTCATGTTTTCCGGATTCACCAGCAGCACATAGGGAGGAAGCGCCTCGGGTCTCATTGCCTCCAGGAAGTGAATCTGCATGCCAAAACTGGTACAGGCGGAATTCAGGTCAAAACAGATGGCGTTAATACCCAACCCTGAAGCGATGCTGGCCGCCTCTGCGGGAATTGCATTGTCGGGAACACAGGTTCCGGAAATAACCAGACCGATGTCGGCAGGGCTTATTCCTGCCCTTTCGATCGCCATCTTGGCGGCCTTTGCTCCTGTCTGTGCATTCGTATAAACACTCGCTTCGAATGCCCCGCGAGGATCTTCATTTTTCGTTGTGCGGATATAATCCAGATCCAGGACCGTTCGCCGCGAATGGATCCCGACACGCTCAAGGACCCATTGTTCACTGCTCCCAATATCTAATGCCTCTAAAAAAGTGTTGTCAATGACGTTTTCTGGATGAAAATGACCAACTCCGTGGAGATAAAGCATCTTTAGATGATCTCCCGTCCAATGATCATATTCTGAACCTCTCGCACCCCTTCATATATATCAATGATATGCGCGTCTCGAACAAGTTTGGAGATTTCGTATTCCATCATAAAACCATAGCCTCCATGGAGATGAAGACCCTCGTTCGCACAGAACAACCCGGCTTCAGCACAAACATTCTTCGCCAATGAGGCGTAAACTCCTCGATCCGCATCCTGGTCCTGCACCTTGATTGCTGCTCTCATGAGGGTCAACTCCCCTAATTCTACCTTGCGCCACATCTCGACCAGCATGTCCCGGGCCACTGGCAGATCGCAAATTCTCTCTCCGAACTGCTTACGCTCCCGAGTGTAAGCCAGTGTCACATCCAAAGCACGGCGGGCCAACCCTAATCCAATGGCCGCCACCATGGGGCGGGCGAAGTCAAGGACATCCACCACATACTGAAAACCCCGTCTGCGATCGCCAATGATCTGGTGGGGTTCGATAATCACATCCTCGAAAGTCACGCTGGCCGTATTGGAAAGTCGCTGACCCAGTTTGTCTTCAGGTTTGCCGATCAGAATCTTGCCCCCATTGGGCAGAATGATTTCTCGGCTGGTTGTAATGGGGCCATTCAGGTCATCCGGACGAAGCGGCGGCACCGGCACAATGACGCAGGCCATCAATTGACTGGAGGGTTTCCCCACCTTGCAGAAGACTGTATATTGAGATGCGTAGGAAGCATTTGTGATAAAGCATTTGGCGCCGTTTAATACGTAATGATCGCTGTTATCCATCTTCCTGATGAAAGTCGTCATAGCGGAATTATCGGAGCCTGCGTTGGGTTCAGTCAAACAGAACGAGGAAAGCAGCGGTTCATCCACAAAGGGTTTCAGAAACAGTTCCTTTTGTTCATCCGTCCCGTTCTGAGCAATGACCACATTGGCGAGGTCGTTGCACATGGCCGATGTCGATATGCCTGTGTCTCCGTAGGACAGTTCACGAATGATCATGGTCGTCGACACGACATCCACTTCGTAACCTTTTACAGATTCGGGGATGCAAAGATTCAACAGACCCAGTTCCCATGCTTTTTGAATCGTTTTCCAGGGGAAAGCATGTTCCTTGTCCCAGGTCATGGAAAAGGGAATGATCTCATTTTTGACGAACTTCGTCACCATGTCAAAATACATCTGCTGATTTTCATCGAGTCTGAAATCCATGACCGATATCCTTTCTGTTCCGCCGCCGTCTTCCACGCGGCTCATTAAAAATTGTTTTCAAGTCCGCCTCACTTACATCTGGGAGGGGCTGCAGAAAATCCCCTCCACTATGCAGACGGATCACCATGTGACTATTTTTTATTGGAATAAACGTTCTGCGGCAGATAAGGCAGTAACAGATGAACAATCCACTTCCATGGTTTGAAAGAAGGCCCGGAGAGGACGTCCCGGACCTACCTCATAAATCTTCTCTGCTTGAGAAGACAACTCAGTCATATTATCCACCCAATTCACGGTGTTGCTCAATTGCAAAACCAAGTTGCGGACGATCTCATTCTTGTCGTCGGCATGAAATCTCCCCGTGTAGTTGGAGGTAACCCCCACGGCCTTTTCCGATGCCATTCCCCCCTCAAACTCGTGGAGGGTTTCCGCGAAAGACTCTTCAATGGGTGACATGAATCGGCTATGGAACGGTGCGCTGACATTGAGCGGTACAAATCTAACGGGCTGATCCTTGGATAAAACTTCAGTCAAACGTGATTCCGCCTCGGTCATGAATTTAGCGTCGCCGCTGATGACGACCTGCTTTGCGGAATTGACATTCGCAACATCAATAGGCAATCCGGTTAAAGTCTGCCGAATCGTCAAAACATCCACTTTTTCTCCAATCACGGCCGACATAGCGCCAATTCCAACCGGTGTACTCTCCTGCATAAGGCGTCCCCGGGTATGAACAATCCGTACCGTGTCTCCCAAAGGCAACACCTCTGCAGCCACCATGGCTGTAAATTCACCAAGGCTGTGCCCACCGAAATAAAGCGGAGAAAAACCATAAAGCGATTTAAGACCTCGCATCATAGCAACTTCCGTTGTCACAATGCACGGTTGCGTGTATTCGGTCAAATTTAATCGCTCATCCTCACCGAAACACATGGCCGCCACATCCCAACCCAACGCTTCGGAAGCTTCTTCGTATACCTGTTTGCATACCGGAATCTGATCATAAAAATCTTTCCCCATACCAGCCCGCTGCGAACCCTGACCCGGGAAAACCACAGCAACCTTTTCCTGCCTTGCCATATTTTATACTCCTGAATAAAATTCAACACTGAAGATTCACCCACCCTTAAGCATAATATGTGCCAATTCTAAGCAAAAAGGCCGATCTATATTTTTTCGATGATATTCTCAGACATTACGCATTCTGAAAAAAGCGGAACAAAAAAGAAAAGAGAGTAATTCCGGGACAAACTGTGTAAATAAGTTCTACAGTGCATAATCCATTACGCAGTTTTACAAGAGGACCTCGAAGATAACGAGGAATACGTTACGATCCGAGAAACACCCCCCAGTCACCTTGGATTGTTTCAAAAGTCAGTAGATTTTGAAGGTGATCGGCAAACTCCTGCCGCGAAATATTCCGTGCCCCCAGTGACGCCAGGTGTTTCGAGTAAATTTGGCAGTCTATGAGACCAAATCCACGTGCCGCCAACTGCTTTCCAAGAATGATCAAAGCCGCCTTCGACGCATTGCTGACCGCCGAAAACATGGATTCTCCAAAAAAACAGCGTCCCAAAGAAATCCCATAGAGTCCCCCCGCCAGAACTTCCCCCTGCCATGCTTCCACTGAATGAGCGTAACCCAGTTCGTGAAGGGCAACGTAGGCTTCTTTCATTTCCCCTGTAATCCAAGTGCCTTGCTGTCCTTTTCTGGGTTTCTGACAGGCTGTAATGACACCGTAAAAATCACGATCGTAGGTAATCCGGAAACGTCCTTGCCGTAAGATTTGTCTCATAGTTTGTGATATATGAATTTCGGAAGGGAAGAGCACAAAACGCGGATTGGGTGACCACCAGAGAATAGGCTCCTCATCTGTATACCAAGGGAAAATACCCTGTCGATAAGCTTCCAGGATTCTCTCGGGTGAGAGATCTCCACCAACGGCAAGAATCCCACTGGGTGATGCCTCATCTGAGGAAGGGAAAATGATATGCTCTATAAGTTCAAATATCGGCATGCTTCACCACTCTGAATGAATGCCTCTGTGACTATCAAAAATTGCTTTCTTCAAGGACTATCTCAAACACGACGTAAATTCCCATGACTGCTTTCTGACAATGAGGCCATGGTCCGAACAAAAAAGGCAGAGTCAGCCACACCTCTGCCTTTGAGGAAAATGGAGTGAATGCTCATTCACTCCGCATCATTTCTGGATTTCTTTAAGTCGCTCGATAAACTGTCTCATGTATTGTTCTCTAACTTTTAGAGATCGGCGGAATTCCCGGTCATCCGTGTTCACAACCTCCCTCCTCAGATCTGGGAAATATCTTTCCAAAATTTCTAAGAGGATACGAGCCTCTTCGTTCGTCAGTTCCATGGCTAACATTGCGAACCTCCTTTCCCAGAAGATCCCGTTTTGCACCGACACCGGACTTATGGTTTCATCAACTGCTCCTTGGTCGCTCCTACCGGATACACAGGAAAAATTTCAAAGCGAATCACATCTATCCAAGCCGCTTTTGAAGCAATCAAACCTTTGGCATCCGTATCGACGACATAGATCGTACGACACCCCTGAAGATCATAAAACTCTGAAAGAACCTTAACGTCGGAAGGCCATTCCCAAGTTACTCTTCGGGTCCTCACTTCTTTCTCATCCATAGGTTCCCATGTACAAATCATCATGAAATACATAGCGCACCTCCCCGTGAAATGTTGGAAAGGAAAAACAAAATGGGGCACCCCTCCGGATGTCTAAAATTCCGGAGGGGAAAACAGATAAATTTGAAAACGGATCTTTCCATTGCACGCCTCGACTGCCAGTCGACATCAAAGCAGCCTTATGTTAAATGAGATAATACACGAATAATAGAAACATATTGTTTATTTAAAGTATGGTTGATACTGAATCTGTCAATACTGCGACTATGATAGAAAGCAAGCGATTCAAAGAGAAAGCTGTACCCCCCTTGCCGTTAAAAATTGGGGTTTACGTATCCTTAGCAACTTGAATAGGCGGTCTGCCAAGGGTATCTTGTCAAACCATGCACAGTTATGGTCTTGATTCAATGCCGTGGGCAATCTCAACGCCCGGCATTCTATGCCGTCCTTGCCGCGCATGGCAAACATGTTTCGCGGTGCGACGCACGTTTTTACTTCCGCCTGATAATTCTGACAAATTTTGCAAACCGCTTTTTTCATGATTCCCTCCCTTGAAAGTGATGGTTAAATTCTTCATTACCCTCTTCCATACGAGGAAAGGCGATGGATTTGCCCGAGAACCCTCTTCCTTCCTTACCAGACAGTATCTATGGGGAGTTACCTCACCCAATTCGACAAGAACACGCAATATTCGGAATCACCCGCCCGTTCCAGCATGGCGGTCATTTCAAAAAAAACAATCCCCCCCTTTTAAATCCTGATTATCATTACCTGATTTTTTCTGTCAATGTTTTTCTAAACGATAACAAAAGACCCTTCCGAAGATTTCTTCAAGAACTTGTTTTCCAGGGTCAATTTTACGACTACTTGCTCACGTTCTTGAATCCAAGGGCAACCTGATTTTCCTTATTTCATAGCGGTTCTTTTTCTCGATGTGTGGTGTTTTGCCGTTCCTTGAACGATTTCGAAATTTGGAAGATGCGCTTCGTCTTTAATTCTGATAAAGAACTGGTGGTATTCATTTGGACTAGGAGGAACAAAACCATGCCGTTTCAGGCCAACATCAAAGTTTGTTTCAGTGACATCGATAATGCGGGAATTGTTTATTATCCCAGATTTCTACACTATTTTCATGTGGCTCTCGAAGATTTTTTTGCCCTGGAGCTTGGTGTTGACTACTCGACTCTACTGCAAAAGCACCGTATCGGTTTTCCAACGGTCCATCTGGAGGCAGATTTCCGACGCAAACTAAGCTATGGTGATCATTTGCTTGTCGAAGTCGGAGTCGCAAATATCGGGAATACCTCCGTTACCTTGAATTATAATGTCTCCCGTATCCAAGAACCGGCCAAGATCGTTACAGAAGGGAAAAACATTACGGTCTGCATGAACATGGATACTTTCGAAAAATGGGATCTGCCAGCGTGGCTGAGGACACTCCTGGAGAATTACCAGGAAAAATGCCGCCTCCTGAAATGCGCCCACGACAATGCCTGTACAAGAAATTGAATGGGGGAGTTATTGTTTGTATTCGGCGTCAATGGCAATCGAAATGCCCCCTCGAACAGCAAAAACTGCTGTAATCCTGCAGTAGCGTGGCCCCAAAGCAGCGACCACATCATCGAGAATCATGTTCGCCGCGTGTTCGTGGAAGAAGCCTTGATCACGGAAGGACCAGAGATAAAGCTTCAGTGATTTGGACTCGAGGATCTTTTTGTCCGGGATGTAGGAAATCTTAATTTTGGCGAAATCCGGCTGTCCAGTTAGGGGACACAGGGTTGTAAATTCTTCGGATTCCATGGTGACCATGTAATCCCGCGTCGGATGATGATTGGGAAAAGTCTCCAGCTTGCGGACAGCTGTGGCTTTGCTTCCTAGCAACGTCAGGCCTTCCAAATCCGAGGTTTGCGTTTTTTTCTCCATCGATACGTTCCTTTTTTCATGCTTGGCAGGCGTGTATTCATGAACTTCCTAACAGATTTGTCACGTTGGAGTGTTCATCGCTTGGTTGGTCAAGTTCACCGAACCTTCTATAAAGTATAACAGAAAATCATCATCCGTTAAAACAGTTTTTGCGGGAATGCAGCAATACGCCGCTCGGTAAAATGGCTCTAGGCGAGTCAGGACAGCCGGTCATGATTCTTTCTCGGACAAATACTTGTTGTCAGCAGCAATGATAGTGTATATACGCCCTGAAGTGATTTATTCCCGGTAAGGAGAAAACCATGAACGATTCAGTGAACTTTCAGAATAAATGTGTCAATACTATTCGCTTTCTAGCAACAGACGCCATCGAGAAAGCGAAATCCGGCCATCCGGGCATGCCCATGGGTGCAGCGCCCATGGCTTATGCCCTTTGGATGCGACATCTGAAACACAATCCCAAAAACCCCAAATGGCCGAATCGAGACCGTTTTATCCTGTCGGCGGGCCATGCCTCCATGCTCCTTTACACCTTGTTGCATCTGACAGGTTATGACCTCAGCCTGGAGGATATCAAGGCCTTTCGCCAGTGGGGGAGCAGAACGCCCGGACACCCGGAATTTCCCCACACACCTGGTGCGGAAGTCACAACAGGACCACTAGGGCAGGGAATCAGCAATGCCGTGGGTATGGCAATCGCCGAGGCTCATTTGTCAGCTCGGTTCAATCGGCCGGGACATGTCATCGTCGATCACTACACATACGTTCTTGCCTCCGACGGTGACCTGATGGAAGGCGTCGCCTTTGAGGCCTGCGCTATAGCTGGACATCTGGGGTTGGGAAAACTCATTGTCCTCTATGACAATAATCATGTTTCTCTGGCTGGTTCAATCTCCCTCACGTTTTCAGAAGATGTCCAGACGCGCTTTACCGCCTGTGGCTGGCAGGTCCTTCATGTCGAGCAAGGAAACGACATCGACGCCATAGACAAAGCAATCGAAGAGGCACGGAACGATACCTTGCGCCCTTCTCTCGTTTCCATCCGTACAACCATCGGATATGGGGCGCCTTCCAAAGAAGGGACCGCAGATGCCCACGGCTCACCCCTGGGAAAGGAGGAATTGATGTCAGCGAAAACCCGACTCGGCTGGCCTCTGGAACCTGATTTTCATATTCCTGGTGATGTCCTGGAGCATTACCGTGCATCCGTGTTCAAGGGTGAAACGGCAGAAGGCAAATGGAAGGAAATATTTGCTGAATATGGCAAAGAGTATGGAGATCAGGCATCTGAATTCGAGCGTATGACTCGGGGTGATCTGCCGTCAAACTGGGATTTGATCCTTCCAGCATTAGGTCTTGAAAGAAAGCCATCGGCGACCCGAAAATCGGGTGAGGCAATTTTGCAGGAATTGGCCGGAATTCTGCCAGAATTGATCGGTGGTTCGGCAGATCTGAACCCTTCGACCTTTACATGGCTCAAAGGCTTCGGCGATTTCCAAAACCCGGACCGGCCGCATGAGGGTGTGCAGGGCAGAGTTGGTGGTGACTGGGGCTACAGCGGTAGAAACATTCACTTCGGCGTACGGGAACACGCGATGGGGGCCATTGCGGTGGGCATAGCGCTTCACGGCGCCCTGATTCCTTACACGGCAACCTTTTTTACATTTGCGGACTACATGCGTCCACCGATTCGGCTAGCTGCCCTCATGGGCGTCCGAATTCTTTTTGTGTCCACACATGACAGCATCGGCTTGGGAGAGGATGGTCCCACGCACCCGCCGGTCGAGCACTTGATGAGCCTCCGGGTTATGCCGAACCTGACAGTGATCAGACCCGCCGACGCAGCGGAGACGGTTGAAGCCTGGCGAACAGCCCTTCTAAACACTTCAGGCCCCACAGCCTTGGTTCTGACTCGTCAGAACGTATCAGCACTCAATCGCGAAACACTTGCTCCGGCAACGGGTCTGCGACAGGGAGGCTATATCCTCCGTGACCCGGAAGGAGGCAACCCGGAAATCATTCTTATCGGCACGGGTTCGGAAGTAGAAATTGCCCTGGCCGCCGCTGACACTTTGGCCGCTGAGGGAAAACGGGTTCGGGTGGTTTCGCTCCCCTGTTGGGAAATCTTCGATGCACAGCCTGCGGCATATCGGGAAAAAGTGCTGCCCGAACACATAAAACTCCGGGTTGCCGTGGAAGCGGGAATCAGACTGGGATGGGAGCATTACGTCGGCACAGAGGGGAAAATTATTGGGCTGGACTCATTCGGTGCCAGCGCTCCATCACCAATTCTGTTCGAGAGGTTTGGTATCACTGCGGATGCTCTGGTGCATGCGGCAAAAGAGCTTCTTAGATAGGGAAGGAATTTCGAAAACGAAATAGGGAGGCATACCCTATTTGCCTCCCATGCCTTTTGCGCTGACCGCAATACTGGTCTATTGAAAACCCTATTCCCTTGATGTTTCATATGCTTAAATAAAGAAAATGTTGTAAGGTTCTCTTCTTGACAGCCGGGCTGGCCTTTCCCTATAGTTGTCTTACGATTCGCACATCAACCGATGAAGTTAGCCGCCGGGGTATGTGTAACCGGATTTCACCATCACTGCAGTAAAAAAAGAGCCACGCAGGGGTCGGGATATGCATCGTGAAGTATAATTCTTCCGTGATGACCTATT
Source organism: Deltaproteobacteria bacterium (assembly GCA_012522415.1). Lineage (NCBI taxonomy): Bacteria > Pseudomonadati > Myxococcota > Myxococcia > Deltaproteobacteria bacterium. The sequence continues at coordinate 19,177 of JAAYKM010000153.1, forward strand.
TCATGCAGACTGGGGGTACCAGGCGAAACATACGCCTTCTGGTCCGTTTTTTTCTCGTCTTGGCGGGGATGGTGACAGCCTACAGCATCATCTTCCATTTTCTGATGGCCTTCGAAGGCAGGGCACATTCTTGGATTACGGGCTTTTACTGGACCCTGACGGTAATGACCACATTGGGTTTCGGCGATATTACCTTCAATTCCGACTTGGGCCGCTCTTTTTCTCTTCTTGTTTTGCTGTCCGGCGTGGTCTTCCTCCTAACCCTTCTCCCCTTCACCTTCATCAAATTTTTCTATGCACCCTGGATTGAAGCAGAATCCCGCAAGAGAACCCCAAGGGAGCTGCCGCCGGAAACAAAAGATCACATCATCATTACAAACTATGATTCCGTCACCCAGGCGCTTATCGAAAAACTAAAGGATCATAATTACGCATATGTGCTTATCATGGAGGATTACAAGCAGGCCTTGGAATACGCCGACATGGGTTTGCGCGTTGCCGTGGGCAATATCGATGATCCCGAAACCTATCGGAAAATGAGGGTTGAACGTGCGCGAATGGTCGTTGCCACCAACCGGGATGAAATCAACACAAACATTTCCTTGACCGTGCGGGAAGTAACAGAAGAGGTGGCGATTATCACCACAGCCAACTCTCCTTATTCGCTGGACATCCTTCAGATGGCGGGCAGCAATCGGGTACTCCAGTTTTATGATATCCTGGGACGCTCACTGGCTACCTGGACGGTCGGTGGTGACTGTAAGGCGAACATTATCAGTCGGTATGACGATCTGCTCATTGCAGAATTTCCTGCAATGGGTACCCCCTTGGTTGGGAAAACCCTAGCAGAAAGCGGATTGAGGGAAAACATTGGTGTTCATGTCGTGGGGATCTGGGAGCGGGGACATTTCTTTATTCCGAGCGCCGAAAGCCTTATTACTCGAACCAGCGTGCTGGTGTTGGCCGGATCTGAGGAAACGTTGACCGCTTACGATGAAGTATATTCCTTTTATCATATTTGCAAACTGACAACGGATCCGGTTTTAATTGTTGGTGGAGGACGGGTAGGGTATGCTATTGCGGAGCGCTTCAAGGAACGCGGCACCCCTTTTCTGATCATTGAAAAAAACCCTCGGAGAGAACGGCCGAGTGAGCATGTTGTCATCGGTGATGCCGCTGACATACACACATTACAGCGTGCCTGGCTTGAGAAAGCCCCGGCTGCGGTCATCACAACCCACGATGACGCAACCAACATATACCTGACCAAGTATCTGAGAAGTCTAAAACCCGATTTGCAGATTCTCAGCCGGGCAAATCTCGAACGCAACGTATCGACACTCCATCGTGCCGGCGCCGACTTTGTCATGTCTTATTCTTCCCTAGGGGCCAACGCCATTTTCAATTTCCTGAATCAAGAGGAGGCGGTGACGCTGACGGAAGGCTTGAATATTTTTCATCTAAGGGCTCCAGCGTCTCTGATCGGCAAAACTTTAGCGACCTCGATGATCAGAGAAAAAACCGGATGTTCCGTTGTTGCCATAAAAGAAAAGGGCGCTATGCAAATCAATCTTGATCCATTAATGCCGATTCGGGAAAATGCCGAGTTGGTTCTGATCGGAACCCAGGAAGGGGAACGAAAATTTCTGGCCTGGCAAGAAGAGAAAAAATAGGAACGTCCCGCTTCAATGGTCTCTTTTGGCAGAGCGTCCACGCCAGCCTCTCCCACGCGCTTGCATCACCGGGTCATACTTGATGTATCAATGGAAAAACCATGCTGAGAGAACCTCATGCGACCCAGGTATTGCCGGTGTAGGGATTTGCAACCCATCCGGAAAGCCCCCCTCGTCGCTGAGGTCATGTATGTACTTGAGATTATAAACGGTTATTTTTGATCTTTCATTTGGCCGTGTCTGCATCTTCTCGCTTTTTTATCCACGTCTAACATTTTGTCAGAATATTGCACAAAAGAACTTAAGTTTTTCCTCCCGCCGTCGATTTAAAGTAATATCTTTAGCGTGCACGGCGATTCCTTCTCCACATGCCCGACTTACAACAGTTGGGATGTGCGGAAGCGTTAATATGAATATCAAAGACGGGAGGATTCTCTGATGTTAATCATCCTTGTTCAGGCTGAGGTCAAGCCTCCTTATGTGGAGGCATTTAAAAAAGCGTGTATCGAAAATGCCCAGGAAACCATGAAAGAAGAGGATGTCATCCGTTTCGATATTGTGCAGCAACAGGACGATCCAACGCGCTTTGTGATGATTGAGGTTTACCGTAACCGAGACGCGCTGTCTCGAAACAAAGGAACGCCCCATTATAGGACCTGGCGTGACAAGGTTCTGCCCATGATGGCCTATCCTCGAAAAAACACTTTTTTCACCCATGTGTATCCTGAGGCCAAAAACTGGTCCTGACAAAACGGACCGTCAATAAACAGAGCCCACGCGCTTTGTTTTTGCCGTATTGCAATGGCTCTCTTCGTTCAGCAGGGTATGGCGCGATCTCGCCTGATACCGGTCGGTCCCGCCACAACCCGATTTAGCTCTCGTCTTTACCTGACATGCTTCCGTCTGTCTGTATCTCTGGAAATTTTCTACGGTTGGTAACCTCACGAAAACATCCATAGGGAAAAGGAACCATATTATCAATTAAGCCCGCAGGCTTTGCAGCCGTCCAGAAAGGTTCCAGCGTTTTAAGAGCCGGGCGACCGCAGGTGGCACAAGGTGCTCCCAAGGCTGATTTTTAACGATGGCCCGGCGGATATCCGATCCACTGAGTCCTTTCTGCTCTGGAGCCACCTCCCACAGAACATGGGTCCGCAGACCGAGACGAATGAAGGTGTCCCGCTTTTTCCGACCCCAGTCGTCATAAATCGAGACAAAAAACACCGCATCTTTCGGAACATAGCAGAAATAGAGCTCCGGAAGGTTGACGGGGAAGGGAACGATGGTGAATTCCCGGCAATCTATCCCTGCTTCAGTCAGGCTCTCCTGGATCAGCACTTGACGTTCATAGTAGGTTAACGGGTTGGCCTCTCCACAACTGCGGTTCGGGTCGGACGTGTCTTCTCGGATTAAAGTCGGGTCAGGGTTGGTGATACCCACAACCAGATGCCGACACAGGGCCTTCCCCGCAAGAAGATACTTCATATGGTCCATATGAAGTATCTGGAAGCGGCCGTGAATGAATCCCACTTCATAAATGGGTCCTTCAGGGGCACCATTCCCTGACATTTGCAAATCCCTTATCTGCCACGGTGTGACTAAAATTTAAATGGTTCGTACCGCCCGGGCCAGAACATCTGATCCTCGTCCGTATCCATGATATCCATGAGCTTGATCCGGTCAAGGTGATTGAGGATCAGATACATAAGCTCACGATCTCGAACCGTACCCAGCGCTCCGGCGGCCACACTGATTTCATCAAACCTGACCACGGCATCCCTCCGTACCCCTTCTCCGCACAAGGTCAGGGGAACCGGTTCGCCCGAGTGGACAAGGGGTCCGCGACTTGGCGTGGAATGATCTGAGGTGACCACAGTCAGGATATCGGGATCGCCCAGGAGCCAGTGGAGATGCCCCCCAATAGCCCGGTCCAAGGATTCGATAACCCGCTTTTTGAATTCAGGATCCTTCATATGGGCCGCTTCATCAGGAGCTTTCGTATGGACATGGATGAAATCATACTGCCGGGAACTGTCCCTTGCTTTTGCCAGCCGTTTGGATAAATCGGTCTGCGGATTGTCCATTGCCGGGATTTTTTGAAAATCAAGACCAATATACTTACTTAAACCGCCAAAAACGGCACCCGAAGCGATGGACAAACCTTTCAAGCCGTAGCGTGAGGAAAAGGGTGTAACCCGCTTGAGACGACCGGCCCGCTGAGTAACAAGCCCGTTCAAAGGGGGAAGCCTTTCCTTTTTCCTTTTTACATTGACGGGGTGTTTGTTCAATGCCTGGTGAACATGTATCAGGTAGGCCTTGAGCGCTTTCGCCGTGTTCACGGCATCGACCTCCAAAGCGTGGCTTTTCCAAGGAACCGGATTCATCATAAATGCATCGTCACGCATGGGGTTTGTGTCGGTCACAAATGGGCTAACCGATCCTCTCAACACCAGAACCCCGAAAAGTTTCCCAATGTGGTGGAAGGTGATATCGATATCGTTCCAAACAAAATGTTTGATGACAGGAATCAGTTCGGTGATTTCATCAACGGTAGCTGGGGGCGTGTCCCGTTTGAGAAAGAACACCCTGTCCTCTGATGTGATGGTGGATATATGAGTCAGCAAAGCGACATCATCAGCGGTCAACGGCACCCCTGCCCCAAGGGCCTCCAGTGCGCCCCGTCCCGGAAAATCGACCTGATCGTATCCGAAAATGGCAAAGTGCGCTTTCTCGCTGGGAAGAGCCAACCCCAGTTGCGCGGCATGATACAGTCCGTTGGCTCCGACGGCGGCCATGTGGTCCAGAGCGGGCGTGTGAGCGGCCTGCAGCGGCGTCTGATGCCCGAATATTTCGTAAGCGCGGTCTCCCAGGCCATCAAGCAGAATCAGGATGCATTTTTTCATCGCCGGCTGTCCGGTTAAGGATGAATGGTCGCCACGTAAAACATTAACAATCCTTGACTAATCGAGATTATCTTACATATCAACAATTTATCCGCTATTTTACTGAAACCGCAATAAACGCTGATCCGCGTGAGGCATTGATAATCGGACTCTTAGTTTACTCGTTTTGGGCCCCCGATTCAACAACTATCGAATTGCCTCACATTAAAAGTAACCGGGAAGTGGTTTAAGGTTTCAAACGGTTTACAAAACCCCAACCCCGAAAAAGGGGAAAACCTTCCTTCTACAATCGGGAAGAGATTCTAACCCCGCTCAAACGAACCTGGCTCGAAGCCAATCTCCCCTGTTCAAAGCGTCTCAAAGC
>JAAYKM010000154.1 GCA_012522415.1 Deltaproteobacteria bacterium
CCATTATGTCGTCGCTTATATGTTTCACAACGCTCAGGTCGTGAGAGATGAACATGAAGGTGAGCCCCATCTCTTCCTGAAGGTCCATCATCAGGGTGAGAATCTGGGCCTGAATGGAGACATCGAGTGCGGAAACCGGTTCATCACAGACAATAAATTCAGGATCAAGCGCCAGTGCGCGGGCAATCCCGATTCGTTGCCGCCTTCCGCCGTCGAGTTCATGAGGGTAGGAATTTACCAGACGTTCAGCAAGGCCCACTGTCTCCATAAGCGTATAGATTTTTTCATTCATCTCATCTTTGTCGGTGATTGTCCTGCACACTTTTATGGGTTCGGCGATAAGCTGGCTGACTGTGAGCCGAGGGTTCAATGAAGCATAGGGATCCTGGAAAATTATCTGCATCTTTTTGCGTATTTTTTTCATCTCTTCGTTTCCATAAAGCAAAATATTCGTCCCGTTGTAAAGCACTTCCCCATCAGTCGGCTCTATGATGCGCCAAATCAGGCGGCCAAGGGTAGATTTCCCGCATCCGGACTCACCCACGACTCCAAGAGTCTTGCCCGGGTTGATGGACAAATTTATCCCATCCACCGCGTGCAGGTTTCCCCTAAGGGTTCTAAAGTACTTTTTAATGTTTCGAGTCTCAATCAAAGGATTTTCCATAGTGATTTCCTTTCCCTGGGCCGAGGTTAACAAACCTGCTGCGGGGCGAAGAGATGACATTTTATGCCGTGACCTCCGGCAAATATATTTTCCGGGCTGACCATACTGCAAATATCCATACGCTTCGGACATCGGGGATGAAATTTGCACCCCCGGGGAAGCTTCACCGGGTCCGGCATCAACCCTTCGATGGCATTCAGACGGCGTGAAGGTTTCACCAGGTTTGGAATAGAGCCGAACAGGCCGGTCGTATAGGGGTGATGGTTTTTCGCATTGAAAATATCCGCAGCGGAGCCGATTTCAATGATCTCCCCGGCGTACATGATTGCCACCCTGTCGCAGGTTTGGGCAACGACTCCCAGGTCGTGGGTAATAAGAATCATTGACGTATTGAGCATGTCCTTGAGGTTCTTCATCAAATCAAGAACCTGGGACTGAATGGTGACATCAAGGGCAGTGGTCGGCTCGTCCGCTATGAGAAGCTTTGGTTCGCAGGCCAGGGCGATGGCAATTACTATGCGTTGCTTCATTCCTCCGGAGAACTGGTGAGGGTATTCCTCTTTCCGGTCAGGAGAAAGGCCCACCAATTTCATTATTTCATCAACACGCCCGGAAACCTGCTCTTTGGAGAGCTGCTTCTGGTGCAGTTCCAGCACCTCTGCAATTTGTTCACCTACCGTATGGACAGGATTGAGGCTCGTCATGGGGTCCTGGAAAATCATGGACACCGTTGCCCCTCGAAGGGCAAGCATATCGGCCTTACGGGCGTTGATGATATCGATCCCGTCGAGGAAAATCTGACCGCCCTCGATGTGTCCGACCCGATCCGGCAGCAGTTTCAATATGGAAAGTGCCGTTGTCGTTTTTCCGGCTCCTGTTTCGCCTACCAGCCCGATAGTCTCGCCTCTGTTCACTGAAAGGTTCAATCCGTTCACTGCATGGATGATTTCTTCATCTGTCCTGTAAACGACTGTGAGATCCCTGATTTCAAGGAGTTTTTCCGTTGAGGGCATGTTCATCATATCACCTTTTCCAAAAACCTAGTTCTTCAGCCGGGGATCCAGGGCGTCCCGAAGCCCGTCGCCGATAAGGTTCAGGGACAGGCTCGTGATTCCGATGAAAAGACCCGGTATATAGACCAGGAAGGGGTAGTATCTCATCTGGC
>JAAYKM010000155.1 GCA_012522415.1 Deltaproteobacteria bacterium
CTATCAGACCGGCCAGCAAGATACCCGCCACGATTGCGATACGTCGTTTCATGATGTTTTCTCCTTTCAGTGATGATTTTGTTTTTAATACAGCAAGGGGTGTGCCAATGACGGCAAGGTGGTGTAATTAGCTGTAATTACAAATAAAATTCTGATTCACCCCTGGGAAACGGGTTAATCTGCTAAATATATCGTATCATTAGTATCCATATGGGCAATAAATATGTATTGTTTATATCCATTTGTGTTTAACATGACGCAGCGGTCAGCCCTGATCGCCGGGATGGTTCGGATGCTTCTCTTTGGGAGCCTGCAACAGCAATACGGTGGGCACCAGGCAGGCGGTAAGCCAACCCAACAGCCAAAAGGTGTCGTTGAAAGCCAGCATGTTGGCCTGCCTCAAAACCTCCTGATAGATGATGGATAAGACGCCTTCCGAGTTGGCCAGAGCGGGTTTGTGAATCTGGAGCCATTGGAGGATCTCCTGGTAGTAATGCTGGTAGGCCGGATTCGATGGCGTGATGTTTTCAGTGAGAAAAGTTTGGTGTAATTGTGCGCGCTGGGAATGTATGGTCGTGCAAAAGGCGATACCGACGCTCCCGCCGAGATTGCGCAAAAGGTTGAAGATTCCTGATGCGTTACCGATCTCTTCCTTGGGGATATTGGCGAAAGCCGCTGTCGCCACGGGAGCGAAAAAGAGTCCCAGAGCCAGCCCCAGGACAATGCGTGGCCAGGCGACGTACATAAAGTCGACTTCCAGGTTGAAAGCCGCCATCATCCAAAGAGAAACAGCTTGCAGGGCCAACCCGATACCCAAAAGCCATTTGGGGTTCATTCCCCTGATCATTAAAAAGCCGGCTATAGGCATAATGATAAGACTGGTGAATCCCCCGGGTCCCAGGACAAGTCCGGCCCAAAGCGCTGTATAACCCATGAGTTTCTGGAGATACAGGGGCAGGAGCACAATGCTGCCGAGCAAGGTGAAATAACCAAAAAAGTTAATCACATTGGCGGCTGCAAAGCCTCGATTCCGGAAGGGCTTGAGATCGACCACCGGATAAGGCGTTTTGCGTTCCACCCAGAAAAAGATAAGGAGACTGACGACGGCGATAACACCTAAAGTGATAATGAATCGGGAGGAAAACCAGTCTTCCCTTTCCCCTTTGTCCAAAACCACCTGCAGACAACCCAGTCCGACGCTGAGAAAGAGGATCCCCCAGGTATCGATATGCATGCGGGTGCTTCGCAGGTAGGGAGGATCGGCTATAAAGGCCTTGAGCAGAAAGAACGCCATCACGCCCGCGGGAAGATTGATATAAAACACCCATGGCCAGCTCCACTGATCGGTCAGCCAACCTCCGAAGACAGGACCCAGAACCGGCGCGACGGTCACGCCCATGCCGAAGATGGCGTTGGCCATTCCGTGTTCCTTCTGAGGAAAGGTTTCAAGAAGAATAGCCTGTCCCAGCGGAGCAAGTCCTCCACCGGCAAGACCCTGGAGCACCCGGAAGCATATCAGCATGGTCAAAGAGGTGGAAGCGCCGCAGGCAAGCGAGCTGAGCGTGAACAGGGCGACCGATGCCAGCAGATATCGTTTTCTTCCGAAGAGCCGGGCCAGCCAGGGAGCGATGGGAATGATGATCGCATTGGTAACGAGATAGGAGGTGATTACCCAGGTTACTTCGTCCACGCCGGCATTCAGGCTGCCCTGGATGTGCGGTAGGGAAACATTGACGACGCTGATGTCCATCACATGGAGAAAAGTCGGCAGCATGATGATTGCGGCAATCAGCCACTTGTTGATGCGGGGGGGCGTTCTTTGCGAGGTCATATGCGCCTGTCCATCGAGAAAGATGCGTTGTTGCCTGCTGTCGGCGTTTCGGGGGTACGCAATCAAAGGGTGTTGACATGCGATATTTTATCGCCGCGATCCGCCGACGCATACCGAGTGGAGAAAAATATTTTATCTTCTATTGGCGCAGGTTACCTTATCTCACCAACAGACTTCTATAAACCAAAATTTTGATGGATCTCCTGATCCGTTAAACGACGATCGGTTCCGCCGGAGAAACGGTATCATGGGATTGGGTTCTTTTGATGATCATTCACTACGAGAAAACGCTCATACGTCCGATCGCCGTCATTGGGTCGATGAGTGAGCAGTTCCTGGCCATCCCCTTGGGACACCTGAACAGGACTGCCGATGAGACAAGGACAGGGCGTCATCCAGCCTTACGACACAGAAAGTATCGTGCAGGGCCAGCATGCCGGACTGTCACAGCACGCCTTGGCACAAAATCTGAAGAATGCCCACCCGGCTCTGCCAGGTCCGGTTGGAGGATTTTAGGGTAGAGGCTCTGAAGGAACGGGTCCGGTCGGGTGTATGCTTTCCGGGAAAAACGTCTGATGAAAAAGAGTACATCCGAGAGGGGCGAACACAAGGCTGAGGGACGGGCTCGAAGCCCCGGGCTGGGTGACCCGCATGAAATCGGCGGCGATGAACCATTTTTTGACATGCGGGGCCGGCGGCGGGATCATGCATTGGGCCTACCCGGTGGCTGAAACCGATTCAACGCTCTTTTTCCACTGAATCAGAGACCGCCATCAACATGGATCCCTGGCGATCTTTCGTGTGGATTGTCGCAATGACCGACAAACCTATCCTGAGAGGATGATCGGGAGGTGGCTTCCTGTTGAGACGAATTTTAACGGGTACGCGCTGGGCAACCTTGATCCAGTTGCCGGTGGCGTTTTCCGGCGGCAGCAGGGAAAAAGCCGCGCCCGTCCCGGCGCGAATGCCACTCACCTTTCCCTCAAAGGTATATCCGGGGTAAATATCGGCCTTGATTGTAACGGGCTGACCAATCCGGACATGCTTCAGTTGTGTTTCCTTGAAATTGGCCTCGATATAGACCCCTTCGAGAGGTACGACGGCCATCAACACCTGTCCCGGCTGAATACGATCCCCTTTCTGGACGCGTTTTTGTGCTATGAAGCCGCCGATAGGCGCTGTGATCGTACAATACGTCAAACGCAGACGTGCCTCTTGGAGTTGGGCGGACACTTCCTCCCGTTTGGCGCGAAGGGCGGCAAACTGCTGTCGTAGAATGCCTACGCTGTAACGCCCCCCTTTGGCAACCGACCACTGGGCACGGCTGCGCGCCTCTCCCTGATGGGCGGCGGCTACCGACGCTTCGACAGCGCTGATATCCGAATCGATTGCAGCCAGCTGGGCTGTTGTCCTGTCCAGGATGTTCCGAGCTCGATCCCATTGCTGCTGCGCAATGGCCTGTTCTTTGAGGAGCCTGTCGTAGCGTTCGAAATCGCGGCGGGCAATCGTCAAATCAGCTTGCGTGGCGATCCGCTGCTGTTTTAACGCTTCCAGTTTGTGTTCGCTTTCCCGAATCCGGTCCCGGGCCTCCCCGACGCCGCTCTGGGCTGAGTCCTGTTGGGCTGCGGTCTGGATATCGCTCTGGGAAACAGAAAGGCCCATGGCCTTCAGTTCCGCTTCGGTTCGGGTGAGGACCGCCTGCGCTTCATCGACTGCCAGTTGATAGTCCCGGGGATCCAGTGATACGAGTTCCTGATCCAGTGTGACGGCATCGTCGTTCTCGACGAAAATATCCTGAACCGTACCGGGGATTCGGCTGCTGATCTTGGCACTTTCTGCCATGACGTAGGCGTTGTCGGTGGAAACCTTGTTGTGGATGAATAAAAACCAGTACAGGCCGCCGAGAATCAGAAGAGCCGCGGAAAAAAGAGTTAGGCCGCGCAGCCACTTTTGCCGGTTATTATGATTGTTGTTTCCGTTGGTTGGCTCCGACACCGTAGCTCCTTGTACACGCCGATCAATTTAATAAAAATGAATGGACCATGAGACCAGGTGAAACGTTACAAAAAGATGTTGGGTGTTGCAAGGGAAATGAAGGGAATAAACAACGCCCGGGGTACACGGCTTGGATCGCCTGGATGCTGCGAAACATTTCGTTTGTCTCCGGTTCAAGCGCGATCTGCGCACCGGACTCATTCCTGTCTTTTGCCGATATTCTTTCATGTGTTCTTTGTTTTGCAGATGGACGAGCAAGTGCCACATAACCTGTCTCGAGCCGGGAGGTAATCCTAAGATGAATTCCGCTCACCAAGGACTGAGTTGCCGCAGCGGCCAGGAGGCAAATCCGAGGATCATTTGAAATCGTCGATAAAACGTGATATGCCCGGAACCGTAGGCTGGATCTCCGGCCAAAACAAGGAAACAAACTGTAAATCAACAAGATGTACGAGTACCACGCCCATAATCTGACTTTAGCGAAGATCGTGAACAACGGCAGGCGCTGTCTTTCCTGCGGGACCCCAGCCATCACCAACCGACAACGCTACTGTTCCCCCGCATGTCGCCGCCGTCTCCAGTTCAAGCTCGACCTGCGCACCGGACTCATTCAAGCGCTGAACGCCCAATACGCCACCTTCTGCTTTTCCGACGAACAAATTTTCATGGATGTCCTTCCATATGGTAGGCAGGATACCTTCCGTTTTTGTTATCCCCGTTCCCCGGGGAAAAAACCAGCAGAAGACTTCAGCACCATGGCCAACATTTTGGGCGGGATCTGGTGGGAGGAAAAGGAGCGGACCAAAAAAAACTACCTGGCCTCTTGCCGGGTACTGCAGCAGGCTCTCCGAAACACAATATCCACGGGTTCAGTCAAACCCATGGTCAGGTGCGCCCCGTCCGTCGGGCGAGTCCATCTCGTTCACTTGAATCTAGATCGGGCGGTGCTCACCTCGCCGGATGTGAAACAGATGATCAAGACGGCCTACCGCCAGGAAGCCAAAAAGAATCATCCCGATGTGGGCGGCAAATCTGAAAAGTTCCGGCGGATTCACGAGGCCTATGAGGAGCTTTCCTGCTGGGCTGAAAACCCGACCTACATCCGTTATCGTGGTTTTCCCGATAAGTGGTTTTACGACCGGGACCGCAACCGTTGGAACCAGCCTCTGCCCTTGACTCGGGTTTAAGATATGCGGGAAATGGTGGGATCGTTTTACCCACATTTCCTTGCGAAGAGTCTGTATCAGCCCCTTGTGAGGCTTGCCCGTGGCATGTTCCGGGCCCTTTTTACTTTTGTCCCACGTTCCCGGTCAATCCGGCTCCTCAAGTGGTCTTTGGCCATGGCCGAGGCTTTCGCGATCATTTCCGAAAAGGCGCTCTTCTCTGTCATGGACTTGCGGAGAGCGACGTTTCGGGCCTTGGCCTTTTCTCCCGACGCTCTGATGCCGAGGCGCACTCGGGTGATCTCGATGGCGCCCAAA
>JAAYKM010000156.1 GCA_012522415.1 Deltaproteobacteria bacterium
AATGGAATCCTTTGCTGATGGACTCCTGGAATGGCCCCAATACTCACGCCCCACCCGCTGGAGTGATCACGCGGTGCCCCCGGTGCTTCTTTCAGGTCATGAGGCAAGGATTGAGCGCGGGAGACTGCTCATGCAAGTCCTCGAGACACTGAAGAAGAAACCATGGATGCTGGCGGATCGAAAACTTGATTCCTCCATCTGGGAGCTTCTGGCTGAGGCCATCCGGGTGGAAGAAAACGGGGATCAAGGTTAGATTTCATGCCATGGCCTGAATTATTTGCCGGGCTTTCATTTATTGTCGTAACCTTTCCGTGATGCAGGCGTCTAGTGCTTGGGCGGACTTTGTCCGCGATCATTTATCAATCTGGGAGTTTAAAATGAAAAAAGTATTGGCAATAATCCTCTTATTCACCTTGATATTCGCGTCAGCCTGTCAATCAAAAGGAAACGAAACGGAGACCGGACCGGCCCATGAAGAAATCGGTGACCTTAAGGAGGCACTGTCAGACATGGTCGAAAAAGCGGAAATGAAGGACCTGCTTGAAGGTGGCATGCTGGAAGAAATCAAGGCCGGCGAAGCCGGTTATCTGATCGGAGCCGAGCAGGTGAGCGGATCTTATACGGAAGCGTACTCACTCCAGCCCATGATCAATGTTCACCCTTTCGCCATGGGACTGTTCAGGCTCGCTGAAGGGGAAGATCCCCTCCTCTTTGCCGGGGAGCTGAAGGAGAAAGCCGATCTTCGCAAATGGATTTGTGTCGAAGCTGACACTGTTTATGTGGCGACCCGCGGCCAGCTTGTCCTCTTTATCATGGGAAGTGTGGATGAAGTCAATGCCATCGCAGGCGCGGCGCAGTTCACGGTGCTTGGCTAAGCGTCCGGTTCATGCTCTTTTCAAGCATCACCTTTCTCTATTACTTTCTTCCGGCTGTTCTGGCCGTCTATTTCGTGGTTCCCCCGCAGATGAAAAATGCGGTTCTCCTTGCCGCAAGCCTGGTCTTCTACACATGGGGGGAGCCACGGTTTTCGGTCATTATGGTGACAACGGCCCTGTCCGGCTATCTGGCCGGCCTGGCCATCAACCACTTGAAACAGAATCACTTAAGGAGGCTGGCACTTGCGGCCGGTGTGATCGTCTGCCTGATTCCTCTTTTCCTGTTCAAGTACGGCGATTTCATTATCAGCAATCTCAGCCGGCTTCTCCCGGTTACACTGACACCCCTCAAGCTGGCGCTGCCGATCGGTGTCAGTTTCTACACCTTCCAAATCCTCTCCTATGTGGTTGATGTCTACCGAAAAGATCTCGAGGCGGAACGCAACCCTTTTTATTTCCTCATGTATGTCTCCTTTTTTCCACAGTTAATCGCGGGGCCCATCGTTCGTTTCCAAACCATTTCCTCGGAGATCCGGAGCAGAAAGGTAACGGCGGAGCTCTTCGCCTCGGGGATCAGCCGCTTCGTCTGCGGGTTGGGGAAAAAAATTCTGATTGCCAACACACTGGCTGAGTTTGCCCGCAATCTGTCCACAGGCGGAGCTTCCAGCATCCTTTCCCTGTGGATGGGATCCTTGGCCTTCACCTTGCAAATATACTTTGACTTTTCGGGTTATTCAGATATGGCCATCGGGCTGGGATCCATGTTTGGTTTTCATTTTTTGGAAAATTTCAATTATCCCTATCTTTCGCGCAGTGTAACCGAGTTCTGGCGTCGCTGGCATATGT
>JAAYKM010000157.1 GCA_012522415.1 Deltaproteobacteria bacterium
CGCATGGATCGTAATCGGTTAAAGGGCAGACTCGGAGACCGGATCAACGGCCTCTTGAGCGCTGCCGGGATGAACTTTGCCAAGCTGCTGCGGTGGGCAGCCGCTTTTTTGCGTCTAATTTTCCAAGGGCTATCTAATTATCAAATAACCATCTCTTACGGTAACGCTTTATCAAAATAGACTTTTTCAGAACCGACGACATTATACGGGCATCGCAGCTCTGTCTATTCTTAATTTAACAATTTGTTCCGTTATGTCAAGAAGGGCGTAAACGGTCATGGCTTGTAACCGGTGAGTTTCAGGATATTCAGGGAAAGAATCCGCTCCATCTCGGCCTTATTCAGCTTCAGGGCCAGAACCTTGGACAGCTCGTTTTCCATGGATCCGAAGGGAATGTCGGAGCCGAAGATGACGCGTTCCGGGCCCACAGTCCGCACGAACCTGTCAATGGTACTTGTCTGCGCCAGGGCGGTATCAAAATAGATATTGCTTTTCGCTTTGAAATGTTCCAGGAAGTCCAGCGGATTCCCGCCAAGCAGGCCCAGATGGGGGATAATCAGCTTGAGATTCGGAAAGCGTTCAACGAAACGGACCGTAAAATCCAGTTCCTCTTCGAAGATAATCGGCTTGTCCGCCGCTTCGAGTTTTTGAACCAGTTCCGGCAAATCTGGGTCGTCCAGGACGTTATAATTCGATGCCGCATCCTGGATCCCTCTCATCCAGTGCCACTTGCCTCCATTGTACCCTGCCGGAATGGGCGAAAAATTTTCCCGGATGTAAAAATACGGGATAAAATGGGGAACTCGCGTCGTTTCATCAAGCAACTGCGGATTTATATCAGGGCTCATGATGGCGGTGGAGGGAAAGGGGAGAATAACAACGTGGGTTACTCCCGCTTCCTTCTGCTCACTCAGAATCATTTGTGTCGTTACTTCCGTGCCCAGAGTTATGGAGTAGCCCCAATGCACATGGCTGTCAACGATGATTTCGTATTTTTCTGTATTCATGGTGTATCCGTTCGTTTAAGCATTTACCTGACATGCGGCAGTCGATTTTGTGGCGGTCGGTTTTGGCTGATCCCTGTTCGCGAGACCCCCTTTCACTTGGGACGAACCCGCGAAAGCGGTCGTATCTTACCTTGTCCGGGGCATATTCTCAATAAGGAATATTGACGCGTGGCGAAAGGGGCCTTCCAGGGACGGTCGGCTGAGGGACAATAGAAACTCAAAGCGATATGGAATGCCATGTAAGGCATTGATATAATGAGGATATATGAAAATACCCGGGGACTATCCTTGTCTTCCCATTGAAAGCCCTCCGCCAATCGAGCAAAAACCGCGTTTCCCCGCATCCTTGTCATTTGCCTTTGAGAAAGCTTGTGCAGGGTCCGGGTTCAACCTGGATGGATATTTTATAGTCACATGAAAGCGCAGGTGGGTAAATTAAATGCGTTTCAGTACAGCCTATTGTATTTCCCCCTGTCGGGTATCTACCACGTTTCGCAAGTGGATACCGGTACATAAGAACACTTTCGTTTACTGGCACAGGCATTGCTAATACCGATGAATAGAAAATGTATGCCGGACTTGCGTTCCCGTGTATATCTTTTTTTGCTTTTTCCCTGGTTCGGGGGTATCTGTAATGCAATTTTTTGGTTCGTGCTTCTTCTTCCCGTGGAGGCGGAAAAGGAGAGGAAAGGTATGACTTATGAGAAAATCATGCTTGCTGGCCGTGCTTTGCCTGGTTCTGTTCATTCCCGTGCATGTATCGGCGGATGAAACAATCATCCCGGGCCAGACGCTGAAGCTCGAACGCTGTATAGAAATAGCCTTGGCGAAACATCCGGACATCCTGGCGGCGTCCCATCAGCTCCGTGTCGGTGAAAGCCGGATCGGCCAGGCCCAATCGGCTTATTTCCCGCAGTTGAACATGGAAACGGGTTATGATCGGACCCAGGCCTATAAACCGAAAGGACGTAATTTGTCTGGAACATCCGCCAGTGATTTTTATTCGGGGTATCTTGGACTGAGCCAGAATATCTACGACTTTGGTCGGACTCCTGCAAAAGTTGGGATTGCAAGTGCGAACCAGGATGCCTTCCGGCAGGATCTGGCCAATGTCGTCAGCCTCGTTGTTCTCAATGTCAAACAGTTCTATTACACCATGCTGCAGGCGGAGGAAAACCGACGTGTGGCTGAGGAAACGGTCGATCAGTTTCAAAGGCACCTGGACATTGCAAAGGGATTTTTCGAGGCGGGTCTGAAACCGAAATTCGACGTAACGAAGGCGGAGGTCGATTTAAGCAACGCCCGCCTGACCTTGATCAAGGCGGAAAATGCCCTGCGTATTGCGGGGCTTACCCTCAATAACGCGATGGGCATGCCCGATGCGCCGGAATTTGTCCTGGACAGCAATCTCCTGTTCGAACGGTATAAGCCGCTCTATCAGGACGCATTACGGGAAGCCTATGAAAACAGGCCCGATCTCCAGTCTCTTCTCTACCGTGAGTCGGCGGCGCACAAATCTTTCGATTTGGCCCGAGCGGGGCATTACCCGACCGTGACAAGTTATGCAAGGTACGGTTTCGGGGGACGGGAATTTCCCCTCGGAGAGGGATGGAGCGTCGGAGGAAGTCTCAATATACCCATATTTAGCGGTTATCTCGTTAAGAACCAGATTGCCGAATCGAAAGCGGATATCGACGTTCTCTCTGCGAATATTGTGTCACTAAAACAACAGATTCGCCTGGAGATCAGTCAGGCTTTTTCCAATCTGCGGGAGACGGCCAGCAGAATCGAGACAACCGATCTGATCGTCAGACAGGCGAGGGAAAATCTGGAGTTGGCAGAGGGACGTTATGCCTCGGGGTTGGGAAGTCCCATTGAGGTGACGGACGCCCTCCTCGCTTTGAGCAACGCCAGAACAGCGAATATCTCAGCATTATCCGATTATGGCAATGCCTTGGCGGCTCTGGAGCGAGCCGTCGGCGTGAAATAAATACACGGGATCAAACAGGGGCTTTTCATGAAAAATAAAATGACTATCGGTATCTCCGTCGTTGTAATTCTGGCTCTGCTGGGAAGCTTTTTTCTTTTCCGTAACGGACAAAAGGGGTCTTCGTACCGTACGGAGAAGATCCGTCTGGGGGATATCAAAGCGACGGTAACGGCAACGGGGACGGTCAATGCCGTTGTGACGGTCCTGGTGGGGACGCAGGTTTCAGGAACCATTAAATCCATTTATGTGGACTACAATTCTTCCGTAAAAAAAGATCAATTGCTTGCCCAGATCGACCCGGCCACGTTTCAGGCCCAGGTGGATCAGGCCCGGGCCAATCTTGCCGTGTCGAAAGCCAATGTGGAGAAAGCCGAAGCGGCGCTTCTGGATGCAAGACGCACCCTTGAGCGCTATAAAACCCTGTTTCAGAAAAACTACATTGCCAAAAGTGATCTGGACACGGCGGAAACAACGGAACAATCGGCCAGGGCGCAAGTTTCAGCGGCCAAGGCGCAGGTTCAGCAGACCAAAGCCGCTCTTGATTTCGCCGAGAACAATCTCCGTTACACAAGAATTATCTCTCCCGTTGACGGAACCGTTATTTCCCGTGATGTCGACGTCGGCCAGACCGTCGCTGCGAGCTTCCAGACCCCGACCCTTTTTAATATTGCCCAGGATCTGACACAGATGCAGATCAACGTAAACATCGATGAGGCGGATATCGGAAAAATCGAAGTCGATCAGGCCGTGGAGTTCACCGTCGATGCCTATCCCGAGGAGATCTTTGCCGGAGGCGTTTTCGAGGTTCGCAACGCCCCCATTACCGTGCAGAATGTTGTGACCTACGATGTCGTGGTCAAGGTCAGCAATCCCGATTTAAAACTTAAACCCGGCATGACCGCGAATGTTGCCGTAATCCTGGAGGAGAAAAAGGGTGTCACCTGTGTGCCAAACTCGGCGCTGCGATTCAGGCCCGCGGGCGAAAAGGACGCCGGGGGGGTGAAGGGAGCCGCTCTCTGGGTTCTGAAGAATGGTGTGCCGGAGCGGGTTTCCGTACAGGCCGGGATCAGTGACGGGAGTTACACGGAAATAGTCAGGGGAATCCACCAGGGGGACCGCGAAGTTATTGTCGAATCCATTGATAACGGTAAGAAAAACAGAAATGCTCCCCCGACGCCGAGGTTTTTGAGATAAAATGAGCCTGATAGAAACGGAAGACCTCTACAAAATCTATGATGCCGGAGGGGCGCCGGTGCATGCCTTGGATGGCGTTTCCGTGAGGATCGACTCCGGTGAGTTTGTCGCCATCATGGGGCCGTCTGGTTCGGGGAAGTCGACGTTTATGAACATCATCGGTTGTCTTGATCAACCGACCCGGGGACGTTATTTGCTTGGAGGTATAGAAACCGCCCGCCTGACCAGGGATGAGCTGGCGACGATCCGGAATGAGAAAATCGGTTTTGTATTTCAGGGATTCAATCTGCTTCCACGGACTTCCGCCCTCGAAAATGTGGAGTTACCCATGTTCTATCGGAGCATGCACCATGGAGAACGAAGGAAAAAAGCGAGGGAGGCCCTCAAAAGACTGGGCTTGGAAGGCAGGGAACATCACCACCCGAATCAGCTTTCGGGGGGACAGCAGCAACGGGTCGCTATAGCCCGGGCCCTTGTCAATGACGTGCCGCTTATACTGGCCGACGAGCCGACAGGAAACCTCGATACGAAAACCAGTATTGAAATCATGGAACTGCTCGTCCGGCTGAACCGAGATGATCAGATGACCATCGTTCTGGTCACGCACGAGCATGATATTGCCGCCTTCAGCCGCCGGATCATTCATTTTCTGGATGGGCGGATTGTCAGCGATGAGGCCCATTACCCGGACTGGGAGAAACCTGAAGAAAGGCCGGACCAATGATCAACATTCCCGATACCCTGAAAATCTCCCTTCGGGCAATCCGTATCAACAAGATGCGTTCCGCTCTGACCATGCTGGGTATTATTATCGGGGTCGGATCCGTCATCGCCATGCTGGCCGTCGGAACAGGGGCCAGTGAAAAAATCAGGCAGCAGATTTCCAGTATCGGGAGCAATCTCCTGCTGATTCTTCCGGGAAGTACCACGTCGGGGGGATTGCGGATGGGTATGGGATCCCAGCCGACCCTGACGAAAGACGATGCCGACGTGATTCTTCGGGAGATTCCGAGAGTGCAGGACGTGGCCCCCATTTTGAGCGGTGTCGCCCAGGTGGTCTTTGGAAATCAAAACTGGTCAACGGGCGTTTACGGTTCTACGGAGGGGGTTTTTGTTGTGAGAGACCTGTCACTGGTCTCCGGTAGAATGTTCACGGAACAGGATGTACGCAGCGCCAACAAAGTGGCCGTTTTGGGCCAGACGGTGGTTACGAACCTTTTCGGATCTTCGAATCCCGTTGGGCAAATTATCCGGATCAAAAAACTGCCGTTCACGGTGATCGGGGTTCTCGGGGAGAAGGGCCAGTCCATGCAGGGACAGGACCAGGACGACATCATTTACATTCCCGTTACAACGGCGCAGAAAAAGATCTTCGGAACGCCTTTTCCCGGCATGGTCAGAAACATCATGGTCAAGGTCAGGCACGCTGGCGACATCAATGACGTGGAAAACGAAATAAACAGCCTTCTCCGGCAGCGGCATCGTATCAGCTCTCGGGAAGACAACGATTTTCAGGTGAGAAACCTGGCGGATATGATGCAGATGGCGGAACAGTCCAGCCGGGTCATGACGTTGCTGCTTGGAGCCATTGCCTCGGTATCTCTTTTGGTCGGAGGAATCGGAATCATGAATATCATGCTGGTTTCCGTAACGGAACGGACAAGGGAGATCGGGATCCGCATGGCAGTCGGGGCAAAAACATGGGACATCATTATGCAATTCATGATCGAGGCGCTGACCCTCTCACTTATGGGCGGTGTCATCGGCATTATTCTGGGCATAGGGGGGGCAAAAATACTGAGTGTCATGGCTGGATGGGAGACCGTTGTTTCACCCGTTTCCGTTCTGTTGGCTTTTGGTTTTTCCGCTCTTGTGGGGGTTTTTTTCGGTTTCTATCCGGCCTACAAGGCATCCCTGTTGAATCCGATCGACGCCCTGCGCTATGAATAAGGTGGGAGTAGAGCGCTTGAAAATATCCCTGTGTGGGAATCATGGAGACCGGTGTTTCGGCATGATTTCCGTTCCTGCATTGCCTGAAGACGGAATTTTGCTTTGTTTTCGGCCGCTTCTGTGGACCTCGAAAGGCGGCTGTTTCCCCATGTCATGACTGATCGGCTGATCGGCTTACCTCCCCTCTTCCTGGGGATCATAGGAGCGGCAGTTCATTTTATAACAGCTTCCCACTTGTTTCTTGGCATACTGCTTCATTTCTGAGGCGATTTCCGTTACCTCGCCGTAGTGAGTGAAATGCAGGCCGTTAACGTAGACAACGCCGATTGTGATGGAAAGGAAGGGGAAACGCTTGAGATGACCTTTCCGGTCTTTCGACTGGATAAACCCAGCCTGACGGTCTTCTTCGTCATAAAAGGAGGGAATGATGTGGTCGAAAGCACCGATAAGATCGCGACAGACATCCTCCGCGATTAGGGGTTCCGTAATAAAAATGAAATCATCACCGCCGATATGGCCGACGAAACTCCCCTGTGAATAATTGCCCTTGACGATATTCAAGATAAGACGGCCGGTGATTCTGATTACATCATCTCCGCGACTGAAACCGTACTTGTCGTTGAAAGGCTTGAAATGATCCAAGTCGACATATCCCAAGGTAAAAATGAGCCGGTTATCAATCCGGCTTTGAATCTGGCGGTTAATCGCAATATTCCCCGGCAATCGTGTCAGCGGATTCACTTCGACAACACGTTTTGAACGGAGGACACAGAGCCTGGTTTTTGTCAGGATCTCCTGTTCAATAAACTGGCGCCGAATGTAGTCGTCAGCCTGAATCGATTCCCAGTCCGGTGATGTGTGTTCCTCGTCAAGGATGACCAGAACGGGCACTCCCGCGAACAGCGGGTCTTCCTTTAACGAATTTAACAGGGGAATCGTTTCCGGTTCTTCAAATAAGTCCACGATCATCAGCAGGGGGGTTTCGTTATAAATAAGATCCAACGCGGAATGAAGATGGTCGAAGACGATCACACGGCCCATTTGGACAAGGGTTCGCTTCAGGATGTCCACCGTTGGGGGGAACCCGGAGATAACGAGAATGGTGGGAGATATCATGCTTCCCCTCCGGGAATGGAGATGGATTCATCTATCTGGGTGAGAACGTCTCTGATATCGTCGTCCGACAGTTGCAACATCTGCCAGGCCCCAGGATGAATGGCCGATACAAAGGGGTCTCCGGCAAAACCAATGCCTTTTGCGCGAACAATGCTGTTTGAGACATGAACGATCGCTGTTTCTAAAGGGGCCCGGGTTGAAAGCTGAGGCCGGTGGTGATAGCCGATCGCTTCGACAAGGTTTATGGGGAAGCACCATTTCTGGGATAACCAGAGCCCGACGTCGGCATGGGTGGCCGCCAGAGACTCCTTTTCCGCTTCGAAGAGACTGATATCTTTTCCCTTCGCTTCCGAGAGGGTCTGTTCGTATTCCGAAGGATACTGGAGCATGATGATGACCTTTCCGATATCATGCAGAAGTCCGCAGATGGATACTTCTTCCGGTTCCTTCATCTTCTTTTTCTGGGCAATACACCTTGCCGCAACGGCACAGGCGCAGGAATGCTCCCAGAGGCCGGACATATTTTTCTGCATCAATTCAAATACGGAGATGCCAAGCAAAAGCCCCCGGATTACATTCAAACCCAGCAGCATGATCGCGTGGGCAACGGAAGAGATTCTTCCGGGAAAACCATAGGCGGCGGAATTAACCATCCGGAGAACTTTGATTGCCAGGGCCGGGTCATTGGCTACGAACCGGGAGATCTCGTCCATCGTCAGGCGAGGTTTACCGAGCATGATGGAGATTTGCCTGAGATTGGACGGTACAGTGGGGAGGGCGTTGATCGCTTCGACTCTCGCCCGCATACGTTGCATTTCAAGGCTATCAGCCATAAAGACCCTCGATATGCTCCTTCACGATCTTTTTCAGGACCATCATATGCGGCTGATCCGAGAGGTGTTGAAAGCGTCTGTTCAGTTGTGACAGGGCCTCCTCCTTAGGGATGACCTGTTCGGCTGACCCTTCAATGAAGACGGTAGTAATACCCATATCTTCGATACGGGAGATCCAGGCTTCAGTGAGCACGACACCCTCTCCCAGTATGATCATGGTATCCCTCATCAGAGGTTTGGCCAAAACCATGCCCTCCTGGAGTTCATCGATGGGTATTCTGCGCATGGTAAAATAATCCTTTTTTTCTATCCCGAGGGGTGGCCAAATGCCGTTTTCATGCTGCTTGAGCCGATGTTTCAATATACGATAATCAGCAAATTGTCATCAGTTATTTTTACGTTTTCTGTGCTTTCGTCCTTCAGGATTCCGGTTTTTCCCCTTTCCATCGTTGACTGGACCCTTGATACGTTGTTTCATGCGACAGGTGAAGGAATGCTTGGGAATGGCATCCCTCCGCCGGCCATTTCTCATTTACAAAGAAGGAGATCGACCTCCGCCCCTTTCGTTGGAGGAATTGCCAGCATAATCCCTAGCATATCGGTTCAACAAAGATTTTCATCTTGCCGCCGCAGACATCCCCTCCTTTGGTCCCCAGATCGTCCGTCAGATCCACCTCGATAATCTCTGGTTTCTTTTCGGTGAGAAGGGTGCGGAAAGCGGCGCTTCGCACCTGGTTTTCTCCACAACCCCCTCCAACGGAGCCATAAGTCGAGCCGTCGGCAAAAATAAGCATTTTGCCCCCGACCTCCCGTGGGGTCGATCCCTTGGCCTCGATGATTGTGGCGAGACAAAGAGGGGTTCCCTGTTTCGTCAGTTCCTCTATTTTTTCAAAAATTTCCCGATCGGTCATAAGCCTACTCCTATGCTCCGGCGGAGCGTCCTCGCTTGCTCCGCTCCTTTTTTTCGGACACAGATCAATTCACCCAATATGGATATGCCAATTTCCTCCGGTGATTCCGCCCCTATGGGCAGCCCGATCGGCGTAAAAAGGTTATCCAGGCGGTTTTTCCGTATGCACTGTGCAGCAAGCATTTTGACGACAAAGCTCACCCGCCTTCTGCTTCCGATCAAACCGACGACGTAGGCAGCCTCGCTCTCCTTGCTCAAAATTTCCTGGAGGCATTCCGCATCGTGTTCATGTCCCCGGGTGATGACGACGAAATAGGTCGTCGGGTTGGCGGCTATACTGTGGAGCGCCGGAACAAAATCCTCGGTGATCACTTCGCAACCGGGAAAGCGGGCGGGATGAGCGAAGTCCGGCCGGTCATCGATCACGGTCACGTTAAATCCCGTCTCTCGGGCGAATCTGGCAAGAGGAACTGCGACGTGACCTGCTCCACAGATGACCAGTTTGAGATCAGACGTAATGATATCGAAAAATATCCGGATATTTCCCGGGTAGTCGATCAGTTGTTTTTCCCGATCACTGAAGACTTGCAGGGCATCGGCACGAACCTCGCTTTCCAGTTCGGATGCAATGAGGGGGCCCTCCATGATCCCATTCCGTAAAATGATGGTTTTAGAACCGACAGGCAGGTCCGCAAGAGATGATTCAATGATCGTAGCCAAACAGATCATTTCATCCTGCGCAAGGAGTTCATTGATGCGATGCAGTGTATTCACCAAAACCTCCTTTCAAGAATTGACAGAGCGTGATTTGAAATTCTGTGGAGCGGTTGATCTTTCCCTTATAAAATATATAGGAGATGCGTTGCTTTATGTCAATGCCCAATAGTCCAGCGAATTGCCTCGAATAAAATGTTGCCGCGGATCGGAGGTCCGATTTCTTGCGGGAGAGGAATTTCTCCTGAGGCCGTCTTTCTTTCTTGCAAATTACATCGCATAAAAATGATCATTGTTAATCAATATTAAATCGTTATGCTGTTTTTCAGATACGACTATTCAAGATGCAACATGAGCCGGCATGGGGAAAAAGGTTCAGGGAGATGCAGAACAAACTGGGTGAAATATCAAAAATAAAGATTTGACCCTATTCACCCCTTATTGATGATCCTCCACACATAGAGCCAGAAACCTCTCTGGAGAACTTCACCTTCGATTTCCATTTCATAGCCATTGATGATCATATTCATTCTCATTCATTGCTAACGCTTGAGCTCAGCCGACCAAAAACCGCGTAGCGGTTTTTGGTCGGCTGCAGCGAACTGTTAGGCTTCTAAGCTTTCAAAAACTTAACTATCAAATGCCATGCATCTTTATACTGCGCACAATCAGGAATCTTGTTGAAATTGACTTTCCCCCAGTCCTTGCTCCGTGGGGCAGATTCAATAACTGATATTGGGAAAACATAGTAGTCAGGGGGACGAACCTGTGCTTTTCCGTCTTTGGATCCCCTATTCAGTAAGACCACTACGACAAAATCTGAGTCTAGATTCTTTATTATGAAACCGGGTGCATTAGTGCGCCACCTACTTTTTACTTGGATCATCGCGGATTTGTTAGACTCCGGCCGGGTCGCGACCAAGTCATATCCAGGCATGTTGGTGTACGTCTTATATGCCGCTATCCTACGAAGTAGGAGATGGCCTAAAACCAGGAATTCTGCACCTTCTGCCTCAAGTTTGGTGTTTAACTTTGACATGTTGTTCCTCTTGGCCCATCAGCGGAGCTGAGCCGGAGCGAGCCAGGGGCGAGCGGTCGGCTTGAGCGACGGGTTTTCTGGTGATTTAGTTTTTTCCCCTCTTTACTGACCTCATTGTATTCCCATATTTCAACATCCGTAGGGATAAGATGTGCATATGTTCTTATGTAATATTCTCCGAGCGTTTTGTTTCTTTTAGGACTGAAATCATGTAGCACAACTAATAATTTTCGATAGCCTGGGGGAGCCGCATGAAAGAAAAACATGGCTTCGTTCCAAACGGTAAGATTACTATTCAAGATGCAACATGAGCCGGCATGGGGAAAAAGGTTCAGCGAGATGCAGAACAAACTGGATCAAATGTCAAGAATAAAGACTTTACCCCATTCACCCCATCCTGGGTCAAAAAGATTTGACCCTATTAACTATTCACTACACCCTGGTTATCAATTTTTATATTTAATATGCAGTCCGTCAGCCACTTGCGCCAATTTCTTATCAAGGGTCCAAATTGGAACACCCGTTAAGACTGCGGACGCGACAAGCTGAGCATCAACATAACCAATACCTCTTCCCATTAACCGGTTATTTTCGATAAAGGAGAATACTTCTTCATGTTCTGCTTCAGCGCTCATGGGTAACAGTTTAAGAAAAGAAAGTATAACGGCTCTGTCTTTTAGATTTCCGCACGCCAGTTCGCCCACGATTAATGGGTGACATAATACGAAGCCGTTATTCAGCAAGTTTGCCAATTCA
>JAAYKM010000158.1 GCA_012522415.1 Deltaproteobacteria bacterium
CCTCAAGGTCTCCCAGTAGGAATGGTCATCCGTGGGGAAGATCGAGGTCATTACGGTTTTCCCTTGGGGGGCCATGCTAGGATCGAAATTGAAGATTCGGATTCCCATGTGGTCGCTCGCTTGGGAGTCATCGATTTTGATCGGAGTCTCCAATGGAAATACCGTCGTATGAGGTATTCCCTCGAAGGTCCGGCCCACGCCCAAGGACACCTGAACGTAGGATGGAAACACCTTAGATTGATCATAATGCCGCTGGATCTTACTGCTGACGTACTTCCCCTCCAGCATGTCATAGATCGTGCAGTGACCGTCTGCTGCGGAGATTACAATATCTGCACGATGAACCTCACCATTTGCCAGTTGAATCCCCTTGGCCGTATCGTTCTCAACGACAATCTTACTGACTCTTGCGTCGTAGTTGACCTTGCCGCCCAGCTTCAGGCACGTGTCTTCGATTCTCCGGGCAAAGTCCAATGAACCACCGATGGGATAGCCGGCGTTTTTCTTGTGCCTCCATGCCTGTGTGAAGACCAGAAACAGGGCAGCCATTTCAGGCAGGAACATATATAGAAATGTTTTTCTGAGCAGAGGATCTGTGCATTGATCCGCAAGATCCTGAGCCGTCATCCCCATCCAGTACTTCATGTCTTTGAAATACGGCAAACACTTGAGCAGAAAACTGAATTTGTCCAGCAATGAACAGGTTTCCGGTGCTTTTTCCAACGGAAGTTGGAACGTACTGAATTTCCGAACGGCGTTCGTAAACTGACGGATGAGTCCTGCATCAGCAGGAGCCTTTGACGACATCTCCTCTTGCAATTTGTCAATGTCGCTGAACACCCGGATATACCTTCCTTCCTTGTCCTCCACTCTCATCGCCTCTTCAGGTTCAACGAACGTGATGGTCTTCATGTCGATAAGTTCATTCCACAGAGAATAGAAGGGGTCTGAAGGATTGGAGCCGACCAACCAGTGAATACACCCGTCGAACGTATAGTCCCCCCGTTTCCACGCTGTACATAGCCCTCCGGGCAGACTGTGCAGTTCGAAGATCTCGGTCTCATAACCGTTCATCTGGAGATAACACCCGGCTGAGAGACCGGCAATACCGGCACCGATGATATTAACCTTTTTTTTCATTTGCGAAATCTCCTGTAATTCCGGACTCATTTTCAGGGAAATCCTAACATTGTCAATGGCCCAAAATTAGGGGGATGGGCCACCCTAAGAATTCCTCGCAATGGCAGACGCATCTTATTTTGACTTATACACCCTGACGTAATCGATATAATATTTTTGCGGGAAAATGGAATCGTCTATGCCTTTTTGTGCGCCCCATGAGCCGCCGATCGCGAGATTCAAAATAAGGTAATGTTCCTTGTCATACGGCCAGACCGCGTTTCCCGTCCCTTCGTTTTTGAATGTAAAATATTTATTGTCATCGATGAAAAAATCTATACGGTCCTCAAACCACTCGATCGCGTACACGTGGAATTTCTCATAAGGCTTGTCCACTTCTATATTCCTGCCTTTACCCGTCCCTTTGACGTGGTTGTAGTCCTGCGTGTGAATGTTGGCGTGTATCCTGTTCGGGTCGAAACCTACATTTTCCATAATATCAATTTCGCCGCATGTCGGCCAGCCAACCTGCCTCATATTCGTTCCGAGCATCCAGATCGCCGGCCATGTCCCTCTGCCGGTCGGCAGTTTCGCACGGACTTGAACGCGGCCGTAACGCCAGCTTGCTTTGCCAAGCGTAATCAGACTGGCCGATGTATATTCCGCAAACTCCGGCCGCCTTGCTCGTGAGCCGGGATTGTAAGCGGGATTCGGGAATTTTTCTTTTATCGCTTCGATAATCAGCATGCCGTCTTCAACGCGGGCGTTTTCTTTGCGCGCCTTTGTATAATATTGCGATTCCTGATTGCGGATAAACCCGACTTCATAATCCCACCTGTTCGGGTCCGGCAGACCTGCATAGTCGAACTCATCAGAAAACACCAGCTCCCACTCGGCAGCAGAAGCGGCAGAAAACAACACGCTCAGCGTCAGTAGAAAGATTGTTGCAGCGCGGCTCATTTGATTACCCTCATTAGTCGTTTATAGTAACCGGGTTTTCAATACACTCTTGAAGAACAAAATTTTCCAGTTCAACACCAGTAGAGTTATTTTTGACTACTTCATAAGTATGTGGTATAAATTCTATGAATAATCG